>NZ_QNVX01000008.1:0-52911 GCF_003314725.1 Rhodovulum sp. BSW8 | reverse complement strand
TCCGTCTTCGGAACGCGGCGCCCGGCCGGCCGGCGGCGCGGCCGGCCCCTTCCGCCCGCCCCGAAGCTGCGCCCGCCGTGGGCGAGCCTCGCAAGCGCGCGGTCAACGACGCAGGATGGCAAGACTTCTGACGCTTCGGAACCGGCATCCCGACAGCCAGCGCCGAGGGCTTCCAGGTTTTCTCGACCTGGTCAACGTCGTCCTGGGATCGGGCTGCGTGGGCGCGAACCTCCGGGTGTCGACAGGTCCGGCGGGCTTTCCAGGACCGTTCGCCCGTGACATGGTCTAAACCGTTGCCTTTTCTCAGCGCGATTTGGTAGCGTCGGACGTGGGAGGAAAGACCAATGAGCCATGAACCGGTTGCGCCGGCATTGACGGCCATAGAGTGCGTTCTGGTCGTCGATGATCACCCACTCTATTCCGATGCGCTTGCCGTCGCCCTTCGGCATGCTTTTCCCGATGCAGAGATCCGGACCGCCACGACGCTCGCCGAGGGTCTTGGGGCGCTTGGATCTGGGTTCTTGCCGGATCTGGTGATGCTGGACCTCAAGCTGCCCGATGTGGCCGGGATCAGCGGCTTTGCCCGGCTGCGCGAGCGTCTGCCGCAGGTGCCGATCCTGGTGATTTCGGCGCTGACCTCGGTCGAGGTGGTGACCGCTCTGATGGACGGCGGTGCGGCTGGGTTCGTCCCCAAAGATGCCTCGATCGACGATCTCAGACTGGCCCTGGCCGAGATCCGCGTCGGCAACCGGTATCTGCCGCTGGCCTATCGCCGGGCCTGCCGGTCGGCGATGCGGGCGCCGCGCGCTGCCAGCGCTCAGGAAATCGGTCGCCGCATTGCCGAACTGACACCGCAGCAGGCCCGCATCATGCGGCTGATTTGCGCGGGCAAGCCCAACAAGCAGATCGCCTATGAACTTTCGCTGGCCGAGGCGACCGTCAAGGCGCATATCACAGCGCTGTTGCGTCGGCTTGGGGTGCAGAACCGGACCCAGGCAGCGGTGCTGATCGAAAGCGCCGCCGTCGATGTCGGAGCGGGGTTCTCGGAGGCCGATGCCCGGGCCTTCCTCAGCCAGTAGCGTCCGGGATGGCGCCGCAGCCGGATCCGGGTCCGGAACCCTTGGTGTCGGGCTGTCGCGCACCGCCGACCCGGCGCGTGCCGCGGCCGAGGCGGCGGCACAGATCAACCGGAGCCAGGCGCGGTTCGTGCTGGCCTTCATTCCCGATCGGCTGGCGCGCGCGCCGCTGGCCGAAGCGCTGGCGCGGCAACTGCCGGGCCTGCCCGTCTTCGGATGCAGCTCGGCCGGGCAGATCACGCCCGAGGGCTACGAGGACGACGCGTTGCTGCTGTTGGCCTTTCCGCGCGCCCATTTCCGCTGTGCGACTCGGCTGATCAGCCCGCTCTCGCCGTTTTCGATCGAACAGGTTTCGGCCGAGGCCCGCCGCCTGGCTGCGCAATTCGCCCATAGCGCGCAATGGAACCGGCTGGCGCTGATCTTCGCGGATGGCCTCTCCAAGCAGGAAGACCTGCTGGTCACGGCGCTTGCGGCGGGGCTCGAGGATGTGCCGGTCTTCGGCGGGTCGGCCGCCGATGCGCTGCGGTTCCGGGAAACCGCGATCCTGCAGGACGGAGCGCTGCACCGTGATGCCGCCCTTCTGGTGCTGATCGAGACCGATCTGGACTTTCGCGGGCTCGGCTTCGACCATTTCCTGCCGACCGAACACCTGATGGTGGTGACCGACGCCGTGCCCGAGGAGCGGCTGGTGCTGGAACTGAACGGGGCGCCCGCGGCCAAGGAATATGCCCGGCTCGTCGGCTGTCCGGTCGAGGCGCTCAGCCCGCAGGTCTTTGCCGAACATCCGGTGCTGGTGCGCAACAATTCGATCTACCATGTGCGGGCGATCCAGAAGGTGGCCGAGACCGGGGCGCTTTCGTTCCTGTCGGCAATCGATGACGGGCTCTTGCTGACGCTCGGGCGCGGGCGCGAGATCCTGCGGACGCTCGAGGAGGAGCTTGCTGTGACCGACGCGGCCGGGCGGGCGCCGGACTTCATCCTGGGCTTCGACTGCTTCCTGCGAAAGCTCGAGATCGGGCAGAAGCAGCTGACCGCCCCGGCTTCCGAGATCCTGCGCGGCCACCGGGTGCTGGGCTTCAACACCTATGGCGAACAGCATTGCGGGGTGCATGTGAACCAGACCTTTGTCGGCGTCGCTTTCTTCGAGCCCCGCACCCGGGGGCTGGCATGATCGACCCGGACGAGCCGCCGGAGGTCATCATCGCGCGGCAGGCGCGTATCATCGACGCGCTGATCCGGCGCAGCAACCGCCAGCACGACATGGGCGGTAGCGCATACGGGCTTTTTCAGTCGGCGGTCGCGCTGCAGGGGCAGGTCTGGGCCAAGACCCGCGATCTGGAACGGACATCGACCGAGCTTGAGCGCGCCCGGGTCGACCGCGAAGAGACCCGCCTGCGGCTGAGCGAGGCGCTCGATGCGATGGAAGGCGGGTTCGCGCTGTTCCACGAAGGGCGGCTGCAGGTCTGCAACGACCTTTTCAAGTCTATCCTGCCCGATATTTCCGCCCGCATCCTGCCCGGCCTGACGGTCGAGGACTATTTCCGCGCGGTGCAGTCAAGCCGGGCCCTGGCCGATCCCGACCGCGCCTGCCGCGATCTGGCCGAGGCGATCACCCGACGCACGGCCGATGGGGCGAGTCTGACCTTCGTGCTGGAATTGCAGGGCGACCGCTGGTTCCAGATCGCGCGGCAGCGCACCCGGTCGGACAACCTGATCCTGACCCAGACCGAGATCACCGACATCGTCCGCAAGAACCGGATGGAAAAGGATCTGCTGATCGACATGCAGGCGCATTACCTGCAGGCCGCCTTCGATCACATGACGCTGGGGATTTGCACCTTTTCCCGGACGGGCGAGGTCACGATCCGGAACGGCCGGTTCCGCGAGCTGCTGGCGCTGCCCTATACGCTGGTGCAGGACGGCACGACTTTCGGGCAGATCCTGCGCCATGTAAAAGAGAACCGTCTGGTCGCCGAAGCCGACATTGCCGATATCGACCTCTGGCTGACGCGGCTGCGGGCAGAGGGCCAGCTGCGCCGGCGTCTGCGGCATGCAAGCGGCCGGGTGTTGGATCTGCATGTGCATCTCTTGCCCGATCGGGGCTTTCTGGCCGACATCTCGGATGTGACGCTGGAATCGCGGGCGACCGAGGTGCTGGAAAAGCGGGTCGAGGAACGCACCTTCGAGCTGACCGAAGCCAACCGGCGGCTGCGCGACCAGCATGCGGTTCAGACCCGGGTCGAGGAAGAGCTGCGCCAGGCCAAGGCCGAGCTTGAGGCTGCGATGAGTTCGAAGACGCGGTTTCTTGCCGCCGCGAGCCACGATCTGCTGCAGCCGGTCAATGCCGCCAAGCTGATGATCTCGACGCTGCGCGACAGCGCGCGTGGCAGCGGGCTCGAGCCGATGGTCGAGCGTCTGCAGGGCTCGTTTGCCTCGATGGAATCGCTTTTGCGGGCGCTGCTAGATCTGTCGCGGCTGGAAAGCACCGGGGCGGCGCTGACGCCGGGGCCGGTCTGTCTGGGGCCGATCATGCGGGCGCTGGGCGAGGATTACGCGATGGTCGCGGCCGAAAAGGGCATCCGGCTCGATGTGATCCCGGCCGCACTCTGGGTCGAGAGCGATCCGCAATTCCTGATGCGGTCGCTGCAGAACCTTCTGGTGAACGCGATCCAGTATACCGAAACCGGCCGGGTTCTGGTCGGCTGCCGCCGCCGCGGCGGCCGGGCGCTTTTGCAGGTCTGGGATACCGGGATCGGCATTTCCAGCGAGGATCAGACGCGGATCTTCGAGGAGTTCACCCGGGCAGGCAACGTGCCACCGGGCTCGGGCATGGGGTTGGGCCTGTCCATCGTCGAACGCACTTGCCGGCATCTGGGCCACGATCTAAGCGTCCGCTCGGCCCCGGGGGTGGGGTCGGTCTTCTCGATCGCGCTTGATCGGGTGGAGCCGCCAGAGGCGGTCTGCCGGACGGGCTGCGACGAGCGGGCAGGCGGTGCGGGCGACGGGATCGACGGGGTGCTCGTTCTGGCGGTCGAAAACGACAGCGACGTGCTTTTTGCCATGACGCGCGCGCTTGAATCCTGGGGGGCCGGGGTGCTGGCCGCGCGCTCGACCGCCGGGGCGCTGGGCCTCGTGGCCGAGATCGGCATGGCCCCCGACCTGATTCTGGCCGACTATCAGCTTGATGGCGAGGACAATGGCGTCCTCGCCATCGACGCGCTACGCCGTGCCGCGGGCGTGAGGGTTCCGGCGATCATGATCACCGCCGATGTCAGCGAGGCCCTGCCGCGGATCGCGGCGGACCGGGGCTTTGCGGTGCTGCGAAAGCCCGTCGATCTGGTGCGGCTCCGGCCGCTGATCGGCCGGACCTTGCGGGCGGGCGCGCCGGTCATGGCCGACGAAAGTCTGGCGTGACAGGCAGGGCCGCGCGGCTAGGCTCGGTGGCAGAGGGAGGACGGGCGATGCGCAGCAGGATGGTGGGTCTTCTGGCCGGGCTTTTGCTGGCGGGGGCTGCAAGCGCCCTGTTTGCGGCCGATACGGCGCCCGGCGAGGCCTATGACCTGATCTTCCGGACCGGCACGCTTGACGGGGTGTCGCGCAACGAGGGGCTGGTCTATCGGCGGTCGGTTCAGAACGACGCCCTGCCGGGGGAGGCGGCGGCCGAGACCGGAGAGCTGCGGCTGGTCTTTCCGCCCGGCGCGCCCGACACGGCCGATCTCCGGCTGATCGAGGGCGAGCGGTTTCGCGCCATCGGCAGCTTTCCGGCCGGGGTCGGCAACCCGGTCGCGATGTACTTCGTCGAGAGCGTCGTGCGCGACATGGCCCGGACGATGGGCGGCAGCCCGTTCTACATCCGCAACCGCCTGAAGGAGGCCCTGATGCGCCCGGCCGAACGGCGACCGGTGCGCGCGTCCTGGGGCGCGGGTGAAGTGGCGGCCGAGGTGGTGGTGCTGCATCCGTTCGAGGCCGATCCGGCGCGCGCCCGGATGGGCGCCTTTGCGGATATGGAGATCGCGGTGACGGTCTCGGACGCGGTGCCGGGCTGGTATCGCAGCCTCTCGGCCACGGTCCCCGGGTCCGGGGGCGCGGCCTATGCCGCGCGGCTGACTCTGACAGAGCCCGCAGCGGAGCCGGGGCAATGAGGCGGGCGGTGTTTCTTCTGGCGGTGGCGCTGGGCACCGGGTCGGCCGGGTCGGCGGCGGCCGAGGATGTGGTGGCCGCGCTGAACGACTATCCGACCGCCGTCCGGGCCGATTACGTCTTTGCCTGCATGGCCGTAAACGGGCAGGGGCACGACGTGCTGCAGAAATGCGCCTGTTCGATCGACACCATCGCGTCGATTCTGCCTTACGAGGCCTATGTCGAGGCCGAGACCGTGCTGTCGCTGCAGCAGGTGGGGGGCGAGCGGATGTCGATGTTCCGGACCGCGCCCACGGCCCGGGCCTTCGTGGCCGAGCTGCGCCGCGCCCAGGCCGAGGCCGAGATCGTCTGTTTCGAGTGAGGGCGGGGCTCCCGCCCCCGGCCTGCACGGGGCTTCGCCCCGCTTGTCCGGCGTTGGGCCGGGCCGCGCGCCGGGCGCGCGGCGCCTCCGGCGGGGGTATTGGGACCAAGAAGAAGAGTGGGGATCAGATCTGGCCGTCTTTCGGCAGATCCTGTTCGAAGACATGGCCGTCGGTGTCCTCGGCCCGGACATGCAGGCTGGGGGCGCCATTGTCGGCATAGGAAAAGCGGAAGACCGGGTTTTCGCTGATCGAGATGCCGCCCTCGACGCGGAACAGAAGCTCGCCGCCCTGACGCACCTCGATCCGGTCGAGATAGAGCGGCGGGATGAAGAGCTGGGTCACCTGATCGCGCTGCAGGCCGGAATAGTTCGGGTGGCGGATCATGATCTGGGCCTCGCGCCGGGGTGTCGAAAGCGCGGGGGCTGTGTCGGCGAAGGGCTTGAGCCGCATCCGGCCGATATCGGCCAGCGCCAGATCGGGGCTCTTGCTGGCCGGGGCCGAGCAGCCGCCCGAGGCCTTGACGAAGCGGCCGTCCATGAAGAGGCCGGTTTCGGTATTGGCGATCACCCGGACGTTGGAATACTGGTTGACGCGCACCCGAAGCTCGAGGTCGAGCGGCGCCATGGCCGGGCCGAAGACGATGTCGGCGGCCAGCGGCATCGGGTTTTCGTCGATCACCAGGCGGGCGCGGGCGATATGCGCCTCGGGGTCGGTCTGGCGGATCCGGATCGGGACGGTCGCGGCCTCTTCGGCGCGGTAGGGGGCCTCGATTTCGAAGGGCGCGGGGCCTTCGGCGAGCGTCGCGCCTTGGCCCAGGATCTGCGGCCGGATCTCGTCCCAGACCGGGCTTGCGGTCAGCGGGTTGTCGCGGGGGCTGTCTTCGGCGGTTGCGGGCATGGCGGCCAGCGCGGCCAGCGCCGCGGCGATGACGGTCTTCATGGGAACCTCCCTTTCCGCATGAGATACGGATGAGGATGCCATAGCGGCAGGGCTCTGCCCATCGGCCAATGGTCGGTGTCGATCACGCCTGCGGGATCGGGCAGGATCGGTGTCGGGACGCATCGGCAGGGAGGGGGCATGTTCGAGGCGGTCGTGACGCTGTGCCTGGCGCTGTCGCGCGAGATGTGCCGCGAGGTGACGCTGCCCGGGATCTGGGCGGCCAAGGTTGAGGACTGCCGCGCGGCGCTGGCGGCGGTGTCCGGGGTCACCGGGGGGCCGGAGCTTGTGGCGGACGGGCCGCCGCGGTGCCGGGAGGCGGGGCCCGCGTTGGCCTTCGACGAGATCGCGCCGGGGGTTCTGGTGCATCGGGGCGAGGTGGCCGAGGCCGATCGGGGCAACCTTGGCGACATTGCCAATATCGCCGTTGTGATCGGCACACGCTCGGTCGCGGTGATCGACAGCGGCTCGGCGCGCTGGATCGGCGAGGCGGTCTGGCGGGCGATCCGGGCGCGGACCGCGCTGCCGGTCAGCCATGTGATCCTGACCCATGTGCATCCCGATCATGTCTTCGGGGCCACGGCCCTGACCGAGGCCGGGGCCATGGTGGTGGCCCATGCGGGGCTGGCGCGCGCGCTGGCCGACCGGCAGGCGGGCTATCTCGACAGTCTCGGCCGGCTGATCGGGCCTGCGGCCCTGATCGGTACCGTCCCGCCGCCGGTCGGCCGCGCGGTCTCGGGCGAGGCCGAGATCGATCTTGGCGGGCGGGTGTTGCGGCTTCGAGCCTGGCCGCCTGCCCATAGCGGCACCGACCTGACCGTTCTCGACAGCGCAAGCGGCGTGCTTTTCGCGGGCGATCTGGTCTTCGACGGTCATCTGCCCGCGCTTGACGGCACGGTGCGGGGCTGGGCCGCGGTGCTGGAAGAGATGAGGCAAGACGGTGCCTCCCTGGTCGTGCCCGGCCATGGCGGGCCGGTGCTGCCCTGGCCCGCAGGCGGGGCCGCGACCGCGCGCTATCTGGAGGTTCTGGCGCGGGATGCGCGGGCGGCCGTCGCGAAAGGCGAACGGCTCGGCGACGCGGTCGGCCATATCGCCGCGGAAGAACGCGGGCGCTGGCGTCTGTTCGATGCCTTCAATGCGCGGAACGCGACCGTGGCCTTCACCGAGATGGAGTGGGAGTGACCGCAGCCGCCTGCAGCATCTGCGCGATGGCGTAAAGCCGCTTTTCCAGCAGCACCGGCGTTTCGCAGACATAGGTCAGCGATTTCTGCCGGTCGGTATAGATGCGCTCGTCCCAGGCGATCTGCTCCTCCAGACTGTCGGCGCGGTCGTAATCGGGTGGCTCTGCCGCCATTGCCGCGTCCATCTCGGTGCGCGCCGCGTCGATCCGTTCGGCAAGCGCGGTCTGTTTCAGCGCGTAGGATTGGATCCCTTTCATGATGGTGCGGCGCTGGGCGGCGAGCCGGTCGAAGCTGGCCTGGAACAGAAGCCCCATCAGGTCGGGACCGGCCGCCTGCGCGGCTGCGAACTGCGCCACCTGCGGGCCGAGGTCTTCAAGCGAGAGCCGCCGGAGCGCGAGCCGGGCGGCAAGATCGGTCACGGTCGCGCGGGTCTCGGGGGCGAGGGCGGCGAGCCCCTCGGGGTCGATCGGTTCGGGCCACATCAGGCCCGGCGAAAGCCGGTCGATCTTGCGCTGGATGCAGGGCCAGGTCGGGTCCGAGAAATCGGCCGCCGCCGCGGGCAACGCCCCGCAAAGCGCCCCCAGCACGGCCGCCATCGTCGCAATAGTCCGCATGTCTGATCCTCCCATCGGGGACTCTACCGGACCGGCGCTGCCTGTCCACCGGATCGCATACCAACCAAGGTCGCAATTGCCGGTGGAAAGGGGGGCTTCCATACTCGTAACTTAAGAGAAATCTAAGAACCGTCTCCGGAGGAACTATCCCATGAGAACCCGTGCCGCCGTGGCCTTTCAGGCGGGCAAGCCGCTTGAAGTGACCGAGGTCGAACTGGACGGCCCCCGCGAGGGCGAGGTCCTGGTCGAGATCAAGGCGACCGGCATCTGCCATACCGACGAATTCACCCTTTCGGGCGCCGACCCGGAGGGGCTTTTCCCGGCGATCCTGGGCCATGAGGGCGCGGGCGTGGTGGTCGAGGTCGGCCCCGGCGTGAAAAGCGTCAAGCCGGGCGATCACGTGATCCCGCTTTACACGCCCGAATGCCGCGAATGCGACTATTGCCTGAACCCCAAGACCAACCTCTGTCAGGCGATCCGGACCACCCAGGGCCAGGGGCTGATGCCCGACGGAAGCTCGCGCTTTCGCACGCTCGATGGCGACCCGATCCTGCATTACATGGGCTGTTCGACCTTCTCGAACTACACCGTGCTGCCCGAGATCGCGGTCGCGAAGATCCGCGAGGACGCGCCCTTCGACAAGGTCTGCTATATCGGCTGCGGCGTGACCACCGGCGTCGGTGCGGTCGTCAACACCGCCAAGGCCGAACCCGGTTGCCGGGCGGTCGTCTTCGGGCTGGGCGGGATCGGGCTGAACGTGATCCAGGGCCTGCGGATGATCGGCGCCGACCAGATCGTGGGGGTGGACCTGAACCCCTCGAAGAAGCAGATGGCCGAACGCTTCGGGATGACCGATTTCGTCAACCCGTCCGAGGTCGAGGGCGATCTGGTGCCCTATCTGGTCAACCTCACCAAGGGTGGCGCGGATTACAGCTTTGACTGCACCGGCAACGTCAAGGTGATGCGTGCCGCTCTGGAATGCGCTCACAAGGGCTGGGGCGAGTCGATCATCATCGGCGTGGCGCCGGCAGGGGCCGAGATTTCGACCCGGCCGTTCCAGTTGGTCACCGGGCGCACCTGGAAGGGCACCGCCTTCGGGGGCGCACGCGGCCGGACCGATGTGCCGAAGATCGTCGAGTGGTACATGCAGGGCAAGATCGAGATCGACCCGCTGATTACCCACACCCTGACGCTGGACGAGATCAACAAGGGCTTCGATCTGATGCATTCGGGCGAAAGCATCCGCAGCGTGGTCCTGTACTGAGGCCGCGCGGGATGGATGTGGTCACCCAGAACAGATGCTTCGACGGGGTGCAGATGGTCTGCACCCACCCGTCCGAGGTCTGCGGCACCGACATGACCTTCGCGGTCTACCTGCCGCCCCAAAGCGAAACCGGACCGGTGCCGGTGCTGTGGTATCTGTCCGGGCTGACCTGCACCCATGAGAACGCGATGACCAAGGGCGGCTTTCAGGAACATGCCGCCGCCCATGGTCTGGGCGTGGTCTTTCCCGACACCTCGCCCCGCGGCGAAGGGGTCGCCGATGACGAGGCCTACGATCTGGGTCAGGGCGCGGGGTTCTACGTGAACGCCACCCGCGCGCCCTGGGCCGCGCATTACCGGATGTACGATTATGTGCTGACCGAACTGCGCGATCTGGTGCTGGGGCGTTTTCCGCTGGCCGACCGCCACGGGATCACCGGGCATTCGATGGGCGGGCACGGGGCGCTGACGCTGGCGTTGCGCAACCAGGACCGGTTCGACTCGGTGTCGGCCTTCGCGCCGATTGCCAATCCGACCCAGTCCGACTGGGGCCGCAAGCAGCTAAGCGCCTATCTCGGCGATGACGAAGCCGCCTGGGCATGCTACGATTCCAGCATTCTTCTTGAGGAATACGGCTGGAAGGACGCGATCCTGATCGACCAGGGCGCGGGCGACCAGTTTCTCGATCTGCTGCGCCCCGAGGCGCTGGCGGGCGTTCTGGCCCGCCGCCGGCAGGCGGGGCTCGTCCGGATGCAGCCGGGCTACGACCACAGTTACTATTTCGTCGCCAGTTTCGCGGGCGAGCATGTCGCCTGGCATGCCGACCGGTTGCACCGGCCGCGCAACTGACGGATCGCAGGGAGGAACCGCCCATGACCGGAGGGGATCGCAGCACGGGACGGCGCGCGGCCCCCGGCTCCGGTCAGGCCGGGTCTGTCGCCTCCTGCCCCGTCGATGACGGACCTGCGGCCGCCCTGACCCGGCCGCGGCACCGGTCCCGGACCATTTCAGCAGAGGAGGGCCACGCCTGACATTTCCGAACGCGGCATCGGAGGGAGGACCAGAACATCCGATCGCCACGCATTCCGGTCTTGAAGCGCCCGGACAGTGTGTCCGTCGCGCGACTGACGCCGGAACAAGGACAAGACCAACGCAAGGGAGTTGAACATGAGAACGATCTACGCCTTGACGTCTGTGATCGCCCTCTCGACGGGCACTGCGGCGCTGGCCAACGATGCGCTGCAGCAGATGATAGACGACCCGACCCAATGGGCGATCCAGATGGGGGACTACGCCAACCATCGCTATTCCAAGCTCGATCAGATCAATGCCGACAACGTGGGCGATCTGAAGGTGGCCTGGACCTTCTCGACCGGGGTCCTGCGCGGCCATGAGGGCTCGCCGCTGGTGATCGGCGACACGATGTACGTGCATACGCCATTTCCCAACATCGTCTATGCGCTTGATCTGAACGACAATGGCCGCATCAAGTGGCGCTACGAACCCAAGCAGGACACCAGCGTCATTCCGGTGATGTGCTGCGATACCGTCAACCGCGGCGTGGCCTATGCCGACGGCAAGATCATCCTGCATCAGGCCGATACCACCGTCGTGGCGCTCGACGCCAATACCGGCGAGGTGCTGTGGTCGGTCAAGAACGGCGATCCCGAGAAGGGCGAGACCAACACCGCCACGGTGCTGCCGGTCAAGGACAAGGTTCTGGTCGGCATCTCGGGCGGCGAGTTCGGGGTTCGCGGCTCGGTCACGGCCTACAACCTGGAAACCGGCGAGCGCGAATGGCGTGCCTATTCGATGGGTCCGGACAGCGACACGCTGATGGACCCGGAAAAGACCACCATGCTGGGCAAGCCGGTCGGCGTCGATTCCGGCACCGCGACCTGGGAAGGCGACCAGTGGAAGATCGGCGGCGGCACCACCTGGGGCTGGTATTCCTACGATCCCGACCTGAACCTCGTCTATTACGGCACCGGCAACCCCTCGACCTGGAACCCCAGCCAGCGTCCGGGCGACAACCGCTGGTCGATGACCATCATGGCCCGCGATCCCGATACCGGGATGGCGAAATGGGTCTATCAGATGACGCCCCATGACGAATGGGACTTCGACGGCGTCAACGAGATGATCCTGACCGATCAGGAAGTCGACGGGCAGATGCGCAAGCTGCTGACCCATTTCGACCGGAACGGCCTGGCCTATACGCTTGACCGCGAGAGCGGCGAGTTGCTGGTGGCCGAGAAATACGATCCGGCGGTGAACTGGACCACCGGCGTCGACATGGACCCGGATTCCGACACCTACGGCCGACCCGCCGTGGTGGCGGAATATTCGACCTCGCAGAACGGCGAGGACGAGAACACCACCGGCATCTGCCCGGCGGCGCTGGGCACCAAGGACCAGCAACCCTCGTCCTACTCGCCCAAGACCGGGCTCTTCTACGTGCCGACCAACCATGTCTGCATGGATTACGAACCGTTCCGCGTCAGCTACACCGCCGGCCAGCCCTATGTCGGCGCCACGCTGTCGATGTATCCCGCACCCGACAGCCATGGCGGCATGGGCAACTTCATCGCCTGGGACAACATAAAGGGCGAGATCAAGTGGTCGATCCCGGAACAGTTCTCGGTCTGGTCGGGGGCGATGGCCACGGCGGGCGACATCGTCTTCTACGGCACGCTCGAAGGCTATCTGAAGGCGGTCCGGGCCGATACCGGCGAGGAGCTTTACCGCTTCAAGACGCCCTCGGGCATCATCGGCAACGTGATGAGCTACGAACATGGCGGCAAGCAGTATGTCGCGGTGCTGTCGGGGGTCGGCGGCTGGGCCGGGATCGGGCTCGCGGCGGGGCTGACCAACCCCAATGACGGGCTTGGCGCGGTGGGCGGCTATGCCGCGCTCAGCGACTACACCGCGCTCGGCGGCCAGTTGACCGTGTTCACCCTGCCGGACTGATCCGGCAGTCGCCTGCCAGAGGGACCGGCGCCGCCATGCGTGCGCTTCGGCGGCGCCGGTCCCGACGATAACAGAACAGGGTGCGAAGATGACGAAGATGAAACGCCTGCTTCTCGCGGGCCTTGTGACCGGGATCGCCAGTGCGGGTGCTGCGGCCGACAACGTGGCGCAGCAGGCCGGTAGCGACAGCGCCGCCGTGACCGAAGAGAACGGCCGCTATTTCACCGCCGACGGGATTCCCACCTACAAGGTGGCGGCCGATGGCACGGTCGACTGGCTGACCTTTTCGGGCTTCCGGCGCTATCATTCCGAATGCCATGTCTGCCATGGCCCCGACGGGATGGGCTCGACCTATGCGCCGCCGCTCAAGGATGCGGTCGAGCAGATGGACTATTACGATTTCGTCTACACCGTCTCGAACGGGCGCGAGAATGTCGACGTCTCGCACCAGAAGGTGATGCCCTCCTTCGGACACAACAAGAACGTGATGTGCTATCTCGACGACATCTACGTCTATCTCAAGGCGCGCGGCGACGACGCGATCCCGCGCGGCCGGCCGGCCAAGAAAGAGGCGAAATCCGATGCCATCGCCGAGGACGTGAATGCCTGCATGGGCTGACATTTTCGCGGCAGCGTCCTGCGCGGCCCTGCTTTGCTCCCTGGCGGGCGCCGGGCAGGCGCAAACCTCGGATCTGGTCTCGAAGACCGCGTTCCGGGTTTGCACCGACCCGGCCAATCTGCCGCTGTCGGACGATCAGGGCGAGGGCTACGAGAACCGGCTGGCCGAGCTGTTCGCCCGCGAGCTGGGGCTGCCTGTGGAGTATACCTGGTATCCGATGGCGACCGGCTTCATCCGCAACACGCTGAGGGCCAATCGCTGCGATGTCGTGATGGGCTATGCCCAGGGCGACGAGATGGTGCTGAACACCAACCATTACCTGACCTCGTCCTATGTGCTGGTGGTGCCGCGCGAAGGGCCGCTGGCCGGGGTCGAGACGCTGTCCGACCCCGCGCTGCAGGGCCGCCGGATCGGCATCGTCGCGGGCAGTCCGCCCGCCACTCATCTGGCGCGGGCCGGGCTGATCGGCATTGCCCGGTCCTATCCGCTGATGGTCGACCGACGCCACGACTCGCCCGCCGAGGACATGCTGAGCGATCTCGCCTCGGGCGAGACGGCGGCGGCGATCCTCTGGGGGCCGATCGGCGGGCCGCTTGTGAAGGTCGGCTATCCCGGGCTGAAGGCGGTGCCGCTCATCCATGAAGAGCTGCCGCCCCGGATGGTCTACCGCATCACCATGGGGGTCCGCCCCGGCGACAAGGTCTGGCAGCGCAAGCTGAATTCGCTGATCCGCCGCCACCGGGGCGAAATCGACGCGATCCTGCGCGAGGCCGGGGTGCCGCGTCTCAATGACATGGGAACGGCGGTGCTGGACGCGGGGCAGTGAGGCGCGGCGCGGCCGCCCTGGCTCTGGTAGCGCTGGCCCTGCCCGTCATGGCGGGTGTGCCGGAGCCGTCCGGCTACCGGATGGGCGACTACCGCGCGCCGGTGCCGGAGACGCTGGAAGGCGCCCGTGTGGTCGGCCCCGAAGAGGCGCATGCGCTTTGGGCGGCGGGCGGGGCGGTCTTCGTCGATGTGCTGCCGCGCGCGCCCCGGCCCGCGAACCTGCCCGAAGGCGCGTTCTGGCGCGACCGCCCGCGGCTCTCGATCCCCGGCGCGGTCTGGTTTCCCAATGCCGGCTATGGCGCCATCGCCCCGGTGACCGATACCTGGTTTCGCGACGGGCTGCGCGCGGCCACCGGCGGCGACAGGACCCGGCCGCTGGTCTTCTTCTGTCTCGACGACTGCTGGATGAGCTGGAACGCCGCCAAACGGGCGCAATCCTATGGCCATAGCAAGGTGATCTGGTTTCCCGAGGGCACCGATGGCTGGAGCTTCATGGATTACCCTGTCGAGGAGCTGACCGCCGCGCCGGGCGAGCCCGTCACGCAGTAACCGGCCCCCTCAATAGCCCGGGAAATCCTTCCCGGCATGGGCGACTATGCCGTCGGTATCGGTCATGGTCGCCTCGGCGCGCCGGGTGCCTGCGGGGACGTCCAACCCGATCTCGGGGTTTTCCGACAGCGAGATCGACCCGGTGAGCGCGGCGAAGGGCTGGCCGTCCAGGTCGATCTTTAGCCTTTCGACGTAGCGCATCGGGATGAACAGAAGCGTCACCTGATCGCGTTGCAGCCCCGAGAGGCTTGGATGGCGGATGCCGATCCCCAGCCGCGCCTCCGGCCCGCCATGGGCAAGCGCGGCCAGCCGCCCGGCGGCGCCAAGGGGCGTCCTCTCGAGGCGCATCTCGCCCAGCCGGGCCAGGGTCGCGTCGGGGTCGGTGCCGGGCGGTGCGGCGCAGGCGCCCTGACCCGAGGTCTTGACGAACCCCTCGGCCAGATAGACCTCGCCATCGGCGGTCTCGGCCAGCACATGCAGGGGCGTCGGCCCGTTGATCCGGAAGGTGATGTCGAAGGCCAGCCGGGGGTGTGGCCGGGCAAGCTCCAGCACTGCCGAGACCGGCATCGGGTTCTCGTCCAGCACCACGGTGACGCGCTGGATCAGCCGCCCGCCCGGGCCTTCGGCCTCGACCCCGATCACGGTGCGGGCGTCGTTTTCGGTCCGGTAGGGGCTGGCGATCCGGATCGCCTCGCCCGCAGGCAGGGGTGTGCGTCCCTCCAGCAGCATCGGCGCGATGGCGTCCCAGGCGGTCTCGGCGGTCTGAGCCGAAACCGGCGTCGCGGCAAGCAGCAGGCACAACAGGACCGGGCGCATCACGGAGCCTTTGCGATGAATCGCCCGAAGGCGCGGGGACCGTCGCCGGTTTCGATCTCGCCGGTGGCGGTCAGGGTTTCGGCATCGATCAGGGTGACGCTGTTCGAAAACCAGTTGGCCACGACGACGGTGCGGCCGTCGCCCGCGCTGTCGATGCCTTCGGGATATTCGCCGACCGCGATTTCGGCCAGCGGCGCCAGCGTGGCAAGGTCCAGCACGCTGACGGTATCGGCATACTGGTTGGTGACGAAGGCGCGCTCGGCGGCGAAAGCCACGCCATAGGGTCGGGTGCCGACCGGCAGGGTCGCGAGGATCGTGCCCGCCTCGGGATCGAGGACGCTGACATCGTCCGAGCCGACATTGCCGACGAAAAGCCGCCCGTCCGGTGCAAAACCCAAGCCGAAGGGGCGGGAGCCGACCGCGATGCGCGCGTGAAGCCCGAGCGTCGCCAGATCGAAGACCGAGACCTGATCGGCATCGCGGTCGGCCGAGGCGAGCCAGCGCCCGTCGGGCGACACCGCAAGCCCTGCGGGCGCGCTGCCGGTGGCAAGACTGGCCGTGACCGTCATCGTGGCGGCGTCGATGACCCAGATCCGGGCATTGTACCAGTCCGACACGAAGACCCGGCCGCCCGTCACGGCCACGCCCATCGGCCCGCCCTCGAGCGCAAGCCGCCCGGTCTCGGCGCCCGCCGGATCGAACCGGCGCAGCGTCTTGCCCTCGGGCGAGACGACGAAGACCGCGCCGGGCGCCACGGCCACCCCGGCTGGCTTGCCGGGCACGTCGATCCGGGCGCGCTCGGTCCCGGCCGCGAGATCGAGGATCGACAGCCCGTCGCCGTTCTGCACCGTCACATAGGCCAGATCCCCCGCCGCGGCCGGGGCGGCGGCGAGGGCCAGCAGGGCCGCAAGGGCGGCAAGGGGTCTAGGGCGCGCCAAATCGCGCGACCAGCGCATCGAGCCCCGCCTGATAGACCGCCGAGACGGCGGCGATGGCGGCCTCGTCGTTCAACTCGGGCGGCGGGTCGTTGTTGGGATAGCCGCGGTAGAACGCGCCGCGCCATTCGACCTCGGACCCGCCGCCGTCGCGCGGCTTGACCGTCAGATGCGAGGAATAGTTGGTGACCGGCAGAATCTCGACCTTCACGTCGGTGATCCGGTAGGAATAGCTCATCTTGCTGGCGTCGTATTTGTAAAGCACCTCTGAAATCGTCGGCCCGTCGGCCGTGCCAAGATTCAGAACGCGGGTCGCGTCGATGGCATTGCCGCCCTCGCCGTCGCTGGCGGCGACCGCCGGATGCCAGCTCATGTCCTGGAAATTGCCGATGGCGCCCCAGACCTCTTCGGGCGGGGCGGCCAGATCGGCGGTCAGGGTGATCTTCTGGCGCGTCGGTCCATGGGCCAGCGCCATGGCGGGCATCAGGGCGACAAGGCCCGCCAGGGCCGCGCGTCTTGCGATGGGTGTCACGAGTTTCCTCCCTCACTCTTTCCCGAAATAATGGTTGTCCAGGATGTAGCGGATGCCGCGCAGCCAGGACTCGTCGGTGTTCGACCGGATATCGACCGACCGGCCCCGGACCATCCGGCCCTCGGGCATTTCCAGCAGCACCAGGTTCATCGACAGGATCAGGTTCGAGACCTTCTGGACCTCGCCCTCCAGCACATAGGCGGCGCCAAGTTTCCGCCCCATCCGCAGATCGCAGCCATAGCATTTCGCCGGGTTGACCGTGGCCTCCAGCTCGGCGGCGACGGGGCTCAGGTCCATCAGCGTGAAGCCCTCGGCGCGAAAGCGGCGAGCGACCTCGTCCCGCAGCAGGGCAAGCCGCGCGGTTTCATCGTCGCGGGCGCCGAAATAGGCGCCCTCGGTCGAGGTGTCGAGGAAGGCCACGCCCAGAAAGGCAACCGGCCCCTTGCGGTCAAGCGGCGGACTCTCGGGCGCCCCGGCTTGCGCGGCGCCGAAGGGCAGCGCGGCAAGCAGGACGGTCAGGGCGAAGCGGCGCAACATCGTGCCAGCTTAGGAACGGCCGGGGTCGCTTCAATGCGCCTTTAGTATCGGTTTCCCCCGGCCGGGATCGTCTGCCACAGTCGGGCTGCGGGGCCCGCCAAGAGGCCCGACCGGGAGGATACCCATGCTGCGCCCGATCTGCCTGCTGCTTGCGGCGGCGCTTGCGGTCCTGTCCGCGGGCGGTGCCGCCGCGCTTGAAGTCCGGGTGGGCGTGATCCGGGTCGACCGGCCGCAGCTGGCGCCGATCTCGCGCCTTGAAGAATGGCCCCGCGATCTCGGCTTTGCCGGGGGGCGGCTTGCCGACGAGGACAATGCCACGACGGGGCGCTTTCTCGGCCATACCTATGTCACTGAAACCGCGGCGGTTCCGCCGGACGCGGCCGAGGCCGCGCTTGACCGGATGCTGGGCGAGGGCCTGCGGCTTTTCGTGGCGCTGGGGCAGGGGGACGATGTGCTGGCACTGGCCGACCGGGCCGGGGACGGGGCCTTGCTGCTGAATGCGGGCGCGCGCGAGACGCGGCTGCGCGATGCCGATTGCCGGGCCAATCTGCTGCATGTGGCGCCCAGCGAGGCGATGCTGGCCGATGCGGTGGCCGAATTCGCGATCTGGAAGAAATGGATGCGCTGGGCGCTGATTTCGGGCTCGCATCCCGGGGACCGGGCGATGGCCGAGGCCTATCGCCGGGCGGCCGCGAAATTCGGTGCGAAGATCGTCGACGAGCGGGTTTTCGAGGATACCGGCGGCAGCCGGCGCACCGATACCGGCCATGTCCTGGTGCAGCGCCAGATCCCGGTCTTTTCCGAGGGGATGAAGGACCACGATCTGGTGATCGCGGCCGATGCCTCGGACGTGTTCGCGCCCTATCTGCCGTTTCACATCTGGGACCCGCGCCCGGTGATGGGCGCGGCGGGGCTGCGCCCAGTCAGTTTTCACGCCGCCACCGAGGCCTGGGGCGCGACCCAGTTCCAGCGCCGGTTCGAGGCGCTGACCGGCCGTCAGGTCCGCGAGGAGGACTACCAGGTCTGGCTGGCGCTCCGGGTGCTGGGCGAGGCGGTGACGCGGACCGATACCGCCGATCCGGCCGAACTGCGCGCCTACATGCTGGGCCCGGAGTTCGAGCTGGCCGCCTTCAAGGGCCAGAAGGTGACGTTTCGGGACTGGAACGGTCAGCTGCGCCAGCCGGTCCTGCTGTATGACGGGCGGATCAATGTCAGCGTCTCGCCGCAGGACGGCTTTTTGCATCAGCGCTCGCCGCTCGACACGCTGGGGCTCGACGCGCCAGAGTCGTCCTGCGCGGCATTCAGATAGGGGCGGAAGGGAATGGACATGAAAGCGATGCTGATCGCGCTGGCCTTGGCGCTGGGGGCAACCGGCGCCCAAGCCAACAAGGTCTTCGTCTCGAACGAGAAGGGCAACACCGTCACGGTGATCGACAGCGACAGCTGGACGGTCATCGACGAATTCGCCGCCGGCAACCGCCCGCGCGGCATCACCATCAGCCCGGACGGCACCAAGTTGTACGTCTGCGCCTCGGACGATGACACGGTGCGGGTCTTCGACACCGCCACCCATGACGAGCTTTACACCCTGCCCTCGGGCCCCGACCCCGAGCTTTTCGTGCTGAACCACAGCGGCAACCCGCTTTACATCGCCAACGAGGACGACAACCTGGTGACCGTGGTCGATACCGAGACCCATGCCGTGCTGGCCGAGATCCCCGTGGGTGTCGAGCCCGAGGGCATGGCGATCAGCCCCGACGGGCGGGTCGTGGTCAACACCTCGGAAACCACCAACATGGCGCATTTCATCTCGACCGAGGATTACCAGATCCACCACAATATCCTGGTCGACCAGCGCCCGCGCTATGCCGAATACACCGCCGATGGCCGCAAGCTTTATGTCAGCGCCGAGATCGGCGGTACGGTCAGCGTGATCGACATCGCCGGGGACGGCACGCCCACTCTGGTCGATACCATCCGCTTCGAGGTGCCGGGCGTGCTGCCCGAATGGCTGCAGCCGGTTGGCATCCGCGTCACCTCGGACGGCAAATGGGTCTTCGTGGCGCTGGGCCCCGCCAACCGGGTCGCGGTGATCGACGCGGCCACCGACGAGGTGGTCGACTACATCCTGGTGGGCCAGAGGGTCTGGCAGATGGCTTTCACCCCTGACGAGGCCTTCCTGATCACCACCAACGGCAATTCCAACGATGTCACCGTGATCGACGTGGCGCGCCAGAAGGCGCTGCGCTCGATCCAGGTGGGTCAGCAGCCCTGGGGCGTGGCGGTGACCCCGGACGGAACCCCCGACTGAGCATGTGGAAACGCGCAGCGAGAGGGAGGACATAGATGCTGAAACGACTGACGGGCGCGGCGCTGGCGGTTCTGGCCTTTCTGGGTCCGGCCCGGGCCGAGGATCTGCCGCAACTGCGCGCGGCGGTGCTGAAGATCGGCACCGTGACCTGGGAGCTTGAAACGATCAAGGCGCATGGCTTCGACCGGGCGCATGGGTTCGAGCTGGTGCTGGCGCCCTATGCCGACAATGGCGCGACCCGGGTCGCTTTCGAGGGCGGCGCGGCCGAGACGATGGTCGCCGACTGGATCTGGGTCGCGCGCCAGCGCGCCGCGGGCCGGCCCTATGTGGCGATCCCCTATTCCACCGCGGTGGGCGGTCTGGTGGTGCCCGCGAACAGCGATGCCGAAACGCTGGCCGATCTGGCGGGTGGCAAGATCGGCATTGCGGGCGGGCCTCTGGACAAGTCCTGGCTGATCCTGCGCGCCTATGCGCAGGCCGAATACGGGATGGACCTGGAGGCCGCGACCGAACAGGTCTTCGGCGCGCCGCCGCTGATCTTCAAGGCCGGGAGGTCGGGCGATCTGCAGGGCGCGATCAACTTCTGGCATTTCCTCGCCAAGATGCGCGCGGGCGGCATGCGCGAACTGGTTTCGGTCTCGGAGGCCTCGACCGCGCTCGGGCTCGACCCGGGGACGCCGCTTCTGGCCTACGTGCTGGACGAGGATTTCATCGCGGCCCATCCCGGGATCGACCGCGCGCTTTACGCGGCCTCGCGGGATGCCAAGGACCTGCTGGCAACCGACGATGCCGCCTGGGACGAGATCCGGCCGCTGATGAACGCCGGGACCGACGCCGAGTTCGAGGCGTTGCGGGCAGACTGGCGGGCGGGCGTTCCCGCGCCCGGCAATGTCGCGCCCGAGGCCGCCGACCGTCTTCTCAGGTTGATGGCCGAGCTTGGCGGCGCCGATCTGGTGGGGGAGGCGACGACGCTGCCCGAGGGCACCTTCGCCGTGGTCGAGTGAGCCGCGATGCCGGACCGGATCGTCGTGCCCCTTGTCTCGATCCTGGGGCTTTTTGCGCTTTGGGCGGGGGCGGCCGCGCTGACGGCCGACCCGCAGATCCTGCCCTTTCCCTGGGCGCTGGCCGAGCCCCTTGCCGAAGCGATCCGGTCGGGCGAGTTGCCCTATCATCTGGGCCGGACGCTGATCCGGGTGGCCTGGGCCTTCTGTCTGGCGATGGCCCTGGGGCTGGCGCTGGGGCTGGCGATGGGGCGTCTGCCGCGGCTCGACCGCTGGCTCGACCCCTGGCTGGTGGTGTTCCTGAACCTGCCCGCGCTGGTTTTGATCGTGCTCTGCTATCTCTGGATCGGGCTGACCGAAACCGCGGCGATCGTGGCGGTGACGCTGAACAAGATCCCGCAGGTGACGACCGTGATCCGCGAGGGCGCGCGGGCGCTGTCGCGCGATCTGGACGCCATGGCCCGGGTCTACCGGATGCCGGGGCTGGCGCGGCTGCGCCATGTGGTGTTGCCGCAGCTGGCGCCTTTCATCGTGGCGGCGGCGCGCTCGGGCATCGCGGTGATCTGGAAAATCGTTCTGGTGGTCGAGTTTCTCGGCCGGTCGGACGGGATCGGGTTCCAGATCCACCTGTATTTCCAGCTGTTCGACGTGACGATGGTGCTGGTCTATGCGCTGTCCTTCGTCGTGGTGATGCTGGCGGTCGAATGGCTGTTCCTGCAACCCTGGGAACGCCGCATCCGGCGCTGGCGCGCGGCATGATCCAGGTCCGACTGCTGTCGAAACGCTTTGGCGCGGCCGAGGTGCTGGGCCGGATAGACCTGCAGATCGCGGCGGGCGAGACCGTCGCGCTGCTGGGGCCGTCGGGGATCGGCAAGTCGACGCTTCTGCGGATCGTGGCCGGGCTCGATCCCGATTTCGAGGGGCGGGTCCAATGCCCCGAGCGCATCGCCATGGTGTTTCAGGAACCGACCCTGCTGCCCTGGCGGACGGCGCTGCAGAACCTGCGGCTGGTGCACCCGGGCCTCAGCCGGGCCGACGCACAGGACATGCTGGCCCGCGTCGGGCTGACCGACAAGGGCCGGGCCTATCCGGCGCAGCTGTCGCTGGGCCAGCAGCGGCGGCTGGCGCTGGCGCGGGCCTTTGCGGGGCGGCCGCAGGCGCTGGTGCTGGACGAACCCTTCGCCTCGCTCGATCCCGAGACAGCCGAGGCGATGCTGGCCCTGACCGAACGGCTGATCGCCGAGGCGCGGCCCGCGACGCTTCTGGTCACCCATGCCCGGGCCGAGGCCGAGCGGCTGGCCTCGCGCATCCATGTCCTTGTCGGCCAGCCGGCCGTGCTGCGGGAGGGGGCGTGATGGCCGAGGCGCTGCGGCTGGAGCATGTCAGCCTGTCCTACGGGACGCGGCAGGCGCTGGACGATGTGTCCTTCTCGGTCGCGCCGGGGCGGTTCTGTGCGCTGCTGGGGCCGAACGGCGCGGGCAAGTCGACGCTGTTCGGGCTGATGACCCGGCTTCTCGTCACCCGCTCTGGCCGGATCGAGATCGCGGGCCATGACATCGCCCGCGCGCCGCGCAAGGCGCTGGCCCGGATCGGCGTGGTGTTCCAGCAGCCGACGCTGGATCTCGACCTGACGGTGGCGCGCAACATGCGCTATTTCGCGGCGCTGCACGGGCTGTCGGGGCGCGCGGCCGCGATCCGGATCGACGCGGCGCTCGACCGGCTGGCGATGCGCGAGCGGGCGGGCGAGAAGGCGCGCGCGCTGAATGGCGGGCACCGGCGGCGGATGGAGATTGCCCGCGCGCTGGTTCACGAGCCCGACCTCTTGCTGCTGGACGAGCCGACGGTGGGGCTCGATGCGATGAGCCGCAAGGCGATCACCGCGCATGTCCACGATCTGGCCGAGGACGGGCTGAGCGTGCTGTGGGCCACCCATCTGGTCGACGAGATCGGGCCCGGGGACGATGTGGTCGTGCTGCACCGCGGCCGGGTGCTGCGGCAGGCTCTGGCCTCTGACATCGCGGGGCCCGCGGGTCTGGCCGAGGCGTTTCTGGAGATGACCGCCGAAGGCGGCGGGGCATGAACGGCTGGCTGTCCGCCCTGCGCGCCATCGTCGGACGCGAGGCGCTGCGCTTTCTGCATCAGCGCGGAAGGTTTCTTTCGGCGCTGGTGCGGCCACTGGTCTGGCTCGTGGTCTTTGCCGCCGGGTTTCGCGCGGCGCTGGGCCTCTCGATCATCCCGCCCTATCAGACCTACATCACCTACGAAGTCTACATCGTCCCCGGGCTTTGCGGAATGATCCAGCTTTTCAACGGGATGCAATCGTCGCTGTCGCTTGTCTACGACCGCGAGATGGGGTCGATGCGGCTTTTGATGACCTCGCCGCTGCCGCGCTGGTGGCTGCTGTTCTGCAAGCTGAAGGCAGGCGTCGCGGTCTCGATCCTGCAGGTCTATGCTTTTCTGGCCATTGCCGCCGGGTTCGGCATCGTGCTGCCACCCCTGGGCTATCTCTGGGCCTTTCCCGCGCTGATCCTCAGCGGGCTGATGCTGGGCGCCTTGGGGCTGTTCATCTCGTCGACCGTGCGGCAGCTGGAAAACTTCGCGGGCGTGATGAATTTCGTGATCTTCCCGATGTTCTTCCTGTCGACCGCGCTTTATCCGCTATGGAAGATGGCCGAAAGCTCGCGGCTTCTGCGCGACATCTGCGCGTTGAACCCCTTCACCCATGCGGTCGAGCTGATCCGGTTTGCGCTTTATCAAAGCCTGAATGGCTGGGCGCTGCTTTGGGTGGCCTCGGGCTTTCTTGTCTTCTTCCTGCTGGCGCTCTGGGGCTACGACCCGGCGCGCAGCCGACCGGGGCGGGACTGAGGCGGTCAGCCCGCCGCTGCGCGCCAGAGGATTTCGGGCGCCTCCGTCGCGGCGAAGGCCTCGGCCCGGGCCAGAAGCGCTGCGTGATGCGGCGACTTGATACAGACCGGGTCGGCCGCCGCCGGATCGCCCGCCAGCGCCATCGCCTGACAGCGGCAGCCGCCGAAATCGACGGTCTTGCGCGCGCAGCCGGAACAGGGCTCGCGCATCCAGCCGGTGCCGCGATAGGCGGCGAAGGCAGCGCCCTCATACCAGATCTCTGCCAGCGGACGGTCGCAGAGGCTGTCGAAGACAAGGCCCGGGATGGTCTGGGCGGCATGGCAGGGTAGCACCGTGCCTTCGGGCGTGACGTTCAGCCCGGTCGTGCCCCAGCCGCCCATGCAGCGCTTGGGATAGTCGGAATGGTAATCGGCCCGGACATAGTCGATGACCAGCACACCCTTCAGCCGGGCACGGGCCTCGGCCACGGCGGCATCGGCGGCGCGGGCCTGGGCGCGGGTCGGCATCAGTGCCGCGCGGTTCTTCAGCGCCCAGCCATGGAACTGGACGGTCGCGACCTCGATCCGCCGCGCGCCCATCTCGACCCCCATCTCGATGGCACGCGGCAGCTGATGCAGGTTCTGGCGGTGCAGGACCGCGTTCAGGGTCAGCGGAAAGCCGATCTGCCCGATCAGCCGCGCGACCTCGAGCTTTCGCTCGAACCCGCCGTGATAGCCGCCGATCCGGTCGGCCATGGCGGCATCGGTGCCCTGCAGCGACAGCTGGATATGGTCGAGCCCGGCGGCATCGAGCGCGCGCAGCCGCTTTTCGGTCAGCCCGATGCCGGAGGTGATGAGGTTGGTGTAAAGCCCGGCCGCCCGGGCCTCGGCCACCAGATCCGTCAGATCGCGCCGGGTGGCGGGTTCGCCGCCCGAGAGGTGGAGTTGCAGCACACCCAGATCGGCCGCCTGCCGGAAGATGTCGGCCCAGGCGGCGGTGTCGAGTTCGCTGTCTTTCCGGGTCAGCTCCAGCGGGTTCGAGCAATAGGGGCAGGCCAGCGGGCAGCGATGGGTCAGCTCGGCCAGCATGGCGATGGGGGGCGGGACACTCACTGGCGGATCTCCAGAAAGCGGCGGTCGAGGAGCGCGCCCAGAAAGCCCTGGCTGTCGGCGGCAATTTCGGCCTCGGGGGCGTCATAGGCCGCGGCCAGCGCGGCTGCGATGGCGGCGAAACTGCGGATGCCGTCGATTTCGGCCAGGATCGCCCGGCCGGTCTCGTCAAGCGCCAGCGTGCGTTCGGGCGCCAGCAGCACCCAGCCGCCACGCACCCGGTCCCGATGCAGACGCACGCCGCGCGGCAGGACGGGAATGTCGTCGGGCCCGATCATGATGCCCGCGCAAGCGCCAGCCCCTCGCCCGGCCGCCAGGCGCCGGGCGGGATGCGGGCGGGCGCGACATAGGCGGAATGAAGCGCGTCGAGCTGCGACCACAGAACATCGGTCTTGAAAATCAGCGCATTGGCGGCGGCGTCCTGACGGTCTGCGGTGTCGGCATGATCCAGCACCCAGGCCAGCCCGAAGGCCACGTCCTTCGGCGCCTCGGTCAGGCGCTTGCGGAAATAGGACAGGCTGCTGTCATCGGCGAACGCGTAGTTCCGCAGCAGGCCCTCGATCCGCTCGGCATGGATCTTCGGCGCGAAAAGCTCGGTCAGCGACGAGGCCACCGCCTCGAGCAGCGACCGTTCGAGGACGAAGCGCACATAGGCATCGACGGCAAAGCGGGTGGCGGGCAGCACACCCGCGCAGGAGGCGACGTAGTCGGGGTCGAGCCCCACCGCGACGGCCAGCCTCAGCCAGCGCGCGATGCCGCCCTCGTTGTCCTCGCTGCCGTCGTGATCCTCGATCCGCGAGCGCCAGGCCCGGCGCAGGGCCGGGTCCTCGACCCGCGAGAGGAAGGCCGCGTCCTTCATCGGGATGCGGGACTGGTAGTAATAGCGGTTGATGACCCAGGCGCGCACCTGATCGGGGCTGCATTGCCCGCCATGCAGCAGGCCGTGAAACGGGTGCAGGTCGTGATAGCGCTCGGCGCCGATCCGGCGCAGCCGTGCCTCGAAGGCCTCGCGTGTCGCGGGGGTGTTCATGGGACGATCTCCAGTCCATCCTGTCCGACGATCCAGCCCGCCGCCTCTGCCTCGGCCCGTTCGGGGCTGGCAGGATCGAGCACCGGATTGGTGTTGTTCATGTGCACGAAGACCTTCTGTCCCACGCCGAGCCCGGCGAAGGCCCGGATGGACCCCTCGGGCCCGCTCATCGAGATATGGCCCATCCGCCGCCCGGTCTTTTCGCCAAGCCCGGCCCGGATCATCTCGTCATCGCGCCAGAGCGTGCCGTCGAAGAAGACAAGCGCCGCGCCCGTCAGCCGGGCCGCCAGATCGGGGGGGATCGCGGCGCAGCCGGGGATGTAGAAGGCCTCGGTTCCGCCTGCCTCCAGCCGGACGCCGACGGTCTGTTCGCCGACGAGGTCGGTCTCGACCGTGTCGCCCTCAAGATAAAGCGCGACCTTGCCCGGCACCGGGAAAAGCTCGGCCGTGAGACCGGGCGCCAGCGTGAAGGGGCGGCCAAGCGCCACCGTCTGGCGCCGGACGAGGCCGGGCTTCAGCGCGCCGAAGATCGGGTTGGCGTCCAGCACCTTGTGGATCGCGGCGGTGGCGATCAGCGCGAAGGGCTGCATCTCTCGCAGGGTCAAAAGCCCCGCCACATGGTCGATATCGCCATTCGTCACAAGAACGGACCGAAGCGGCACGTCGCGCAGCCCGGTCGGATGCAAGGGCGGGCAGTGGGTCAGTTGCTGACGGATATCGGGCGAGGCGTTCATCACCGCCCAGTCCCGCCCGTTGCCGGTCACCGCCAGCGAGGACTGGGTCTGGGCCGCAACCCGGCCCGCCCGGGCCGCCCGGCAATTCGGACAGCCGCAATTCCATTGCGGCAGCCCGCCACCGGCCGCCGCCCCGAGAATGCGTGCGCGAAGCGCCATCGTCGCGCTCCGCGCGCCGGCGGATCAGAACAGAACGCCGTCGTCTTCGCCGCTGTCGGGGCCGTACATGTTGATTTCCATGCCGCATTCGATTTCGCGGATGACGGGGGTTTTCCAGCTCATTGTGATCTCCTCCCAGAGTCGGTCTTGGAACAGATCCAGAGTGTCCGGCGGAACCGCATGCCGGTCAAAGACTATGTTCTAAGAAAAATTAAGGATCGGGCGCCGACAGCGGCTTAGGGTCAGGACCTGTTGATTTCAGGTGTTTGGCGTGATTCAGCCTCCGCGAGGACACCTGATCGATGAGCAATCTTTACGGGCTGACCCACGTCCAAATGGAGCGCCTGAAGCCGTTCTTTCCCAAGAGCCATGGCAAGCCCCGTGTCGATGATCGTCGCGTCCCCAGCGGCATAATCTTCATCAATCGCAATGGCTTGCGCTGGCGCGACGCGCCGAAGGAATACGGCCCGGCCAAGACCCTCTACAACCGTTGGAAGCGCTGGAGGTGAGTGGCTGAACGCCACTGGTTCGAGAGAAGCCACGAACACGGGATCTTCGCCCGGATCATGGTCGGCCTGTCCGCCGAGCGCGCCGAGCACAAGACGATCATGATCGACGCGACCTATCTCAAGGCGCACCGCACGGCATCAAGCCTTGGGGTGAAAAAGGGGGGCGCGGGCGCCTGATCGGTCGCACCAAAGGCGGCATGACCACCAAGTTGCACGCTATCTGCGACAGCAAGGGACGGCCGCTCAACCTGTTCGTAACGGCAGGACCGGTGAGCGACGACATCGGCGCGCGGGCACTGCTCGGCCCCCTGCCAAAGGTCGGCTGGTTGCTCGGGGATCGCGGCCATGACGCCGACTGGTTCCGGGAAGCGTTGCAAGACAAGGGGATACGCGCCGTTCGGGGCAGATCTGATCCACTGGATCAAATCCTGTCGCCCGTCACCCCCGGCCGGAAACAACGGAAGACGCAGGTGGAATACGACAAGCGTCGATACGAGCGGCGCAACCGCATCGAGATCTTGTTCGGCAGGCTCAAGGACTGGCGGCGCGTGGCGACACGCTACGATCGCTGTCCCAAGGTGTCCCTCCCCGCCATCGCCCTCGCGGCGGTCGTCATCTGCTGGTTATACCCTGACCCTAGTCCGAGGTCAGCTGCAGAACGAAGCCGCGATTGCGCAGGGTCTTGATCTCGAGCCCGTAAGCGGCGGCCGGGGCGAGCTTGCGGCGCAGATAGCCGATATAGACATCGACCACGTTTTCCGAACTGGTGCCCTCGCGCGCCCAGAGCCGGTCGAACAGGGCAGCGCGGGGCAGGACATGGCCGCGATGGGTCCAGAGACATTCAAGCAGCGCGAATTCCCGTTCGGTCAGCGCGACGCTGCCCTCTGGTCCGTGCAGGCTTCGCGTGGCCGGATCGAGCCGCGGCACCGGGTCGCGCCGAGCCCCGGCGGCACGGCGTTCCTGCACCTTCAGCCGTGTCACCAACTCGTCGAAGGAAAACGGCTTGGCGATGTAGTCGTCGGCCCCGGCATCGAGCCCGGCGGCGCGATCCTCGACCTCGCTCAGCGCCGACAGCATGACCACCGGGGTCCGGTTCCCCGCTGCCCGAAGCGCGCGAACCAGAGCGATGCCGCTATCGGCACCGATCCGGACGTCGACGATAGCGGCGGCGAAGCGGGCGGCGCCAAGTTGCGCCTGCGCCTCGTCGGCGCGATGGGCGCAGACCGCGTCATAGCCGTGCAGCGCCAGCCCGCGCGCCAGCGCCGAGGTGATCTCGGGGTCGTCGTCGACGATCAGGACAAAGGGCCGGGGGCTTACGGTCATCGGCGGGGCTCAGTCGACAAGGGGCACATAGGCGCCGACCAGCGTACCCGGGGCCGTGCCGAGGCGAAAGCCGTCCGGCACTGGGCTTTCGATCGCGATGTGGCCCCCCTGTTGTTCCAGCACCCAGCGGGCCAGCGCCAGCCCGATGCCGAAGCCTTCGCCGGGCGGGGCGGCGCTGCCGCGGCCGAACCGCTCCAGAACGCGGGCCCTGTCCTTCTGCGGGATGCCGGGGCCGTTATCGACGACCCGGACGCAGCCATAGCCCGCCTCTGGTCCGACCGAGAACGCGACCCGGCCGCCCTCGCGGGCGTGGCGCAGGACGTTGCGCGCAAGACCCGCGATTACCTGGCGCACCCAGTTGGGATCGCCCGTTGCCCGAAGGGCGGACCCCGGCATCACTGTCACCTCAAGCCCGGCCGCCTCAAGCTCGGCTCGCGTCTCGGCCAGCGCCTCGGCCAGCGCGATCCGCAGATCCATCGGCTCGGGGCACAGCTCGATCCGTCCGCTTTCGGACCGCGCGACCCGCAGCAGGTCGTCGATCCGCCGGCTCAGCCGCTGTGCCCGCGCCTGGATGGTGGCGAAGGCGTCCTGCGGGGCAGCCCCCTTCAGCCCCAGCTCGGCCTCCATAAGGATCACGGTCAGCGGCGTGCGCAGCTCGTGGCTGATATCGGCGAAGAAGCGGCGGCGATCCGCGTCGATGCGGGCCAGCGCGGCATTGGCGGCGCGCAGATCCTCGGTGCGGGCGCGGATCGTGTCGTTCAGCCGGGCGCGGTCGCGGGCCAGCGCCGTTGCCGCGCGGTTGGTCTCGGCGAAGAGCTGGCCGATCTCGTCGGCGGTGCGTTCCGGCAGATCGGGGGCGAAATCGCCCGCGCCGATCCGGCGCGTCGCCTGGCGGACGCGGTCGAGCCGGTCGAATTGCGGGCGCAGGAGGCCCAGATAGAACCCGCCCACCATCAACGCCGCCAGTGCCGCGACCGCGAGCGCAAGCCCGGTCAGGGACCGGCGCAGGGCGGCGATCCGGGTCAGGATCGCGTCGCGGGTGCGGATCTCGTCGCCGACTGCCTCGTTCAGCAGCGGGTCGAACGCATGGGCAAAGCCGTTCAGGACGCCTTGCAGCCGCTCGCGGTCCCGGGTGTCCGAGGCCAGCCCGGCGCGGGCTGTCCGGAAGAGGGCCTCCATCCGCGCGATGGCAATGCCCTGGCTGGCGCGGCGCGACTGTTCGGCAAGCCCGAGAGCCGCAGCCTCGTCCACGGCCGCCGCAAGGTCCGCACGCATCAGATCGAACGTCTGGTCAAGGTCCGCGGCCGCCGGTGAAAGCCGGGCCGCGCGGGCTTCGGGGGGCAGGCCGGACTGGATCGCCTCGGCCGCCACGACGAGGAAGGTCGAGGCTTCGGTCGAAAGCACCGCATAGCGCGCAAGGCGGCGTTCGGCCTGCAGCGATGCCGCGATCCGGTCGCCGACCCGGTCCATGCCGACCACGGTCAGCGCGCTCGACAGAAGCGCAACCAGTCCGATCATGCCGGCCCCGGCCGCGAGTTTCGTCTTCAGCGAAACGGCCCGGCGCGGCGGCGCGGCAGGATCATGCTGCGTTGCAGCAAAGGCGCCCGAAGATGAGGCATGCGCCGAGCAAAGAGGCACGTTTTCGGGATTCTCCGTGATTTGCACGGTCGGAGACACCGGCTTCTCCTGGAACGGTCCGGCTGGAAGTTTAACCGTTCCAAAATGGAAAGATGCAATACCAAGGGCTGAATTGACAATCGAGGTCCCGCCATGGTCGAATTGCTGTTTGTTGCGTGCATGAGCCTGTCGCAGACCAATTGCGAAGAGCGCAGCCTGATCTTCACCGATGTCTCGCCGATGACCTGCATGATGGGCGCCCAGCCCGAGCTTGCGAAATGGGTGCGCGACCATCCGAACTGGACGGTCTCGCGCTGGCAGTGCCGGTACCTGAACCGGACCGAGCGCAAGGTCTGATCGCAACGGCCCGGTGGAACCGGTTCAGACCCGGTGCCATCCGACGCCGCCCCGCGGCCAGATCGTTCTTCCAAAGACCCCTGTCAGGTCCCGGTTCGCCGGGGACCCCTTGCAGACGCCGCGTCCGGCCGGGCCGGTCTCGCCCATCGCCGGGGGGGGGGCGCCGAGGCCGTTGGCCGTCCGAAGCCCCGAGAGGGCCTGACGCTTGCCGCCGGGCCGGGCGGGGCGGTCAAAGACGGTCTGGCGCCGTGCGTGCGGCCGGGAATGGCACAGATCGCGGGTACAGGTGCCCGACTGACGCCAAGGCGTGCCGCTGCAATCGCAGCACAATTGCGGCCATGTCTTGTTCGTCGCTTTCCGCCGCTCTACATGCGAAGACATGAAACGGTGGCTTCCCTTCGTCAAATCAGATCCGCTCGTCTCGGTTGTCCGTCTTTCCGGCACGATTGCCGCGTCGGCCCGCGGAAACACGCTGTCCGATGCCGCGCTCGCTCCGGTGATCGAGCGCGCCTTCAAGAAGGGCAAGCCCGATGCGGTCGCCCTGATCGTGAATTCGCCGGGTGGGTCGCCCGCGCAAAGCGCGTTGATCGCCGCGCGCGTCCGGCGGCTGGCCGAGGAACGCGACACGCCCGTCATCAGCTTTGTCGAGGACGTGGCCGCGTCGGGCGGCTATTGGCTGGCCTGCGCGGGCGACGAGATCTGGCTCGATGCCTCGTCGATCGCAGGGTCCATCGGGGTGATTTATGCCGGGTTCGGCTTTCAGGATCTGATCGCGCGCTACGGGGTCGAGCGGCGGGTCCATACGGCGGGCGAAAGCAAGAGCTTTCTCGATCCGTTCAAGCCCGAGAAGCCCGAGGATGTGGCCCGGCTGATCAAGCTGCAGGAGCCCATTCACGACGCGTTCAAGGCACATGTGCGGGCCCGGCGCGGCGACCGGCTGAAGACCGACCGCGATCTCTTCACCGGCGATGTCTGGGTCGGGCAACAGGCCGTCGAGGTCGGTCTGGCCGACGGCATCGGGCATCTGGTGCCCAAGATGAAGGAGCGCTTCGGCGACAAGGTGCGCTTTGCGCTGCATGCGCCGCGGCGGGGGCTCCTGTCGCGGCTGGGCGCCCCGGGCGTTGCCGCCGTGGTGGACGAGGTCGAGGCGCGGCTTCTCTGGTCGCGGTACGGTCTCTAGTCCATGCTGCTGAAGGTCGCGCTTCTGTTTCTCGTCGGAATGGCCGTTCTCGGCATGTTCGGAAAGCTGCGTCTGCCGCGCCCGCGCGGCGGGGCGCGCGCCCTGGGGCGCCGCCGCCCCGTTCGATGCCCGCAGTGCGGGCGGTTCAGGATCGGCAGCGGGCCCTGCCCCTGCGGCAAGGGGTAGGGCCGGATGGCAAGCGATCTGCTGAATGCGGGATTGGGCCTGGCCCTGTTGCTGCTGGCCGGGGACAGTCTGGTCAAGGGCGCGGTGAACCTATCGTTGCGCCTTGGGGTTCCGGCGCTGATCGTCAGCCTGACGATCGTCGCCTTCGGGACCTCGGCGCCCGAATTGCTGATCTCGATCAAGGCCGTTCTGGACAATTCGCCCGGCATCGCCATGGGCAACGTGGTCGGGTCGAACATTGCCAATGTGCTGCTGGTGCTGGGGATACCGGCCCTGATGACCGGCATTCGCACCGATGAATGCGACACCCGGCGCACCTATGCGCTGATGGTCGGATCGACGCTTTTCTTCCTCTTCGTCTGCATGATCGGGCCGATCACCTGGATCCACGGCATCGGGCTGATGCTGGCGCTGGGCTTTGTGCTGGTCGATGCGTTCCTGTCGGCGCGCAACCATCGCCGCGAGGCGGCGGTCGCGGCCGAGGCCGCCCGATGCACGGCGTCGGACGAGACTGAAGAGGTCGAAGGCGCCGACCCGTCGCTGGGCTGGTTCAAGATCGGCATGTTTCTGGTGCTGGGGCTTCTGGGCCTGCCGCTGGGGGCAGATCTGCTGGTCGATGCCTCGATCAGCATCGCGCAAGAGATTGGCGTGTCCGATACGGTGATCGGCCTGACGCTGGTCGCGGTCGGGACCTCGCTGCCCGAACTGGCGACGACGGTGATGGCAGCGTTGCGCCGCCAGGCCGACGTGGCGATGGGCAACGTGATCGGGTCGAACATGTTCAACCTGCTGGCCATCATCGGCATGGCAAGCTTCTTCGGCGACATCGCGGTGCCGCCCGAGATGTTGCGCTTCGACTTGTGGATCATGCTGGGGGCGGCGCTTCTGCTGACGCCCTTCGTGGTCTGGAAGCTGGCCCTGGGCCGCGCCTGGGGGGCGTTGTTCTTCCTGCTTTACGCGGCCTATGCCGGGGTGCTCTTGCTGTGACCGGCCGGGCGCTCGTCACCGGCGGCGCACCGGGGGTGGTCGTGGCGCTGGCGGTGCATCTGGCCAGAGAGGGCCATGACGTCGCGCTGCACTGTGCGGGCGACCCGGAGGCCGCCGCCCGGACGGTCGCCGAGATCCGCGCCCTGGGGCGCGTCGCGGTGGCGCTCGACGCCGATCTCCTCGACGAGGCTGCGGCCTCTGCCCTGGTGCCCCGCGCGGCCGAGGCGTTGGGCGGGCCGATGACAGTGCTGACCACCGCGGCCTCGGTCTTCGAACATGACACGTTTTCGACCGCGACCCGCCAGAGCTGGGACCGCCATATCGGGGCCAATTTGCGGGCGCCCTTCGTGCTGATGCAGACCTTCGCCGCCCAGGCGCCCGAGGCCGGACGCGACGCTGCGGGCGAAGCGCTGTCCGAAGGTCTGGTCGTCAACGTCATCGACCGGCAGGTGCTCGGCCCCACGCCTGATTTCCTGACCTACACCCTCGCCGAGACGGGACTTTGGGCTCTGACCCGCACGGCTGCCCAGGCGCTTGCCCCCGCGATCCGGGTGAATGCGATCGCCGTGGGCGAAGCCCTGCGCGGGACCCGGTGCGCCGACGCCCCCTACGCGGCGTTCCGGGCCAGCACGACCCCGGTCACGGGACGGGGCAGCGAGCCGAAGGGGCTTGCGGGCTGCGGGGATGCCGCGGCCGCGCTCGGCTATCTGCTGGCGGCGAAGGCCGTCACGGGGCAAGTGATCTGCGTCGGCGACGGCCATCTTTCAGGGTGATCCGGGCCCGGGATCGCGTGTGTGCAGAGCCCTTGCAGGACGCCGCTGCGTGAGCTTTTCCACGCGTCATGTGAGCGTCACAGTTTCGTAATGATTTCTTAAACAATATCAACGTTTTGCCATGGCCCCAAAAAATTTCATTTGAAATCAATATCTTGAAAAGCCGCCCAAAAAGTGGGCAAACCGAGGAGTTGGGCGGAAAACAATGAAAATTTCGAGACGCCCGCAGCTTATCCGCAACCTTATCCACAGAAGTCGTGGATTTGTTTCCCCTTGCCTCCGGCTGTTGCCCATTGCAGGCAGTCTCCGGAATCACGATCTCTGAGCGATGACCCCGACCGCCGACCCCGATACCGCCCCGCGCCCCCGAGGCCATGCCTGCGTCCAGTCCTATCTGGCGACGCTTGACAATTCGCCGGGCGTCTATCGGATGCTCGATTCCGAAAGCCGGGTGCTTTACGTCGGCAAGGCGCGCAACCTCAGGAAGCGGGTGTCGAACTACGCCAAGCCGTCGGGCCATAGCGGCCGGATCTCGCGGATGATTTCGGAAACCGCGTCGATGATGTTTCTGACGACGCGGACCGAAACCGAAGCGCTGCTTCTGGAGCAGAACCTCATCAAGCAGCTCAAGCCGCGCTACAACGTGCTTCTGCGCGACGACAAGAGCTTTCCGAATATCCTGGTGGCCAAGGACCATGCCTTTCCGCAGATCCGCAAACATCGCGGCGCCCGGACCGAGAAGGGCGCCTATTTCGGTCCCTTCGCCAGCGCGGGCGCGGTGAACCGGACGCTGAACCAGTTGCAAAAGGTGTTCCTGCTGCGGAATTGCACCGATTCGGTCTTTGAAAGCCGCAGCCGCCCCTGCCTGCTGTTCCAGATCAAGCGCTGCAGCGGCCCCTGCGTCGGACGGATCTCCGAGGCGGACTATGCGGCCGCGGTGCGGGATGCCGAGGATTTCCTGAAGGGCAAGTCTTCGGGCCTGCAGGAGGCATTGGCGGCCGAGATGCAGCAGGCCTCGGACGCGATGGAGTTCGAGCGCGCGGCCGGGCTGCGCGACCGCATCCGCGCGCTGACCCAGGTGCAATCGGCACAGGGCATCAACCCGCGCGGCGTGGCCGAGGCCGATGTGGTGGCGTTGCATATGGAAGGCGGGCAGGCCTGCGTGCAGGTCTTCTTCATCCGGGCGCACCAGAACTGGGGCAACCGCGACTATTACCCGAAGACCGGCAGCGGCGCCGAGGCGCCGGAACTGCTGCAAGGCTTCCTCGGCCAGTTCTACGACAACAAGGAGCCGCCCCGGCTGATCCTGCTTTCCCATGACATCGAGGACCGCGACCTGATGGCCGAGGCGCTGTCGCAGAAGGCCGGACGCCGGGTCGAGCTGTCCGTGCCCCAGAGGGGCGAGAAGGCCGAACTGGTCGAGAACGCGACCCGCAACGCCCGCGAAAGCCTCGGGCGGCGGATGGCCGAATCTGCGGCGCAGGGCAAGCTGCTGGCGGGCCTGGCCGAGGCGTTTGCTTTGGACGCGCCGCCAAAGCGGGTCGAGATCTACGACAACTCGCATATCCAGGGCAGCCATGCGGTGGGCGCGATGGTCGTGGCCGGCCCCGAGGGCTTTCTGAAAAGTCAGTACCGCAAGTTCAACATCCGCGGCGACAGCCTGACGCCGGGCGACGATTTCGGCATGATGAAGGAGGTCCTGACCCGCCGGTTCCAGCGCCTTCTGAAGGAAGATCCCGACCGCGCGAGCGAGACCTGGCCCGATCTCTTGCTGATCGACGGCGGCGCCGGGCAGGTGGGGGCCGTGGCCGAGATCATGGCCGATCTGGGCGTCGAGGACCTGCCCGTCGTGGGTGTCGCCAAGGGCATCGACCGCGATGCCGGCAAGGAAGAGTTCCACCGCCCCGGCGAACGCCCCTTCGCGCTGAGGCATAACGACCCGGTGCTTTACTTCGTGCAGCGCCTGCGCGACGAGGCCCACCGCTTTGCCATCGGCACCCACCGGGCGAAACGCGCCAAGGCAATGGGCGCGACGCCCCTGGACGAGATCCCGGGCGTCGGCGCCACCCGCAAACGCGCGCTTCTGACCCATTTCGGCAGCGCCAAGGCGGTCGGCCGCGCGGGCCTCGCCGACCTCAAGGCGGTCGAGGGAATTTCCGACAGCCTTGCCGAAACCATCTACGGCTTCTTCCATGAGCGCGGCTGACGCGCTATGACCCGGCCATGAGATGGACTCTCCCCAATATCCTGTCGGTGCTGCGCCTTGCGGCCGCGCCGCTGTTCCCTCTGGTCTATTTCCTCTGGGACAGCCCTGTCGCCGACTGGGTGGCGCTGGTGCTTTTCGTCGGGGCCTCGGTCACCGACTGGGTTGATGGCTATGTCGCCCGGCGCTGGCAGTTGACCAGCCGCTTCGGCGCCATGATCGACCCCATCGCAGACAAGGCGATGGTCCTGGCGGCCCTTCTGGTTGTGGTGGCCAAGTTCGGCATGCCGACCTGGCTGACGCTCGCCGCGACGGTGATCGTCTTCCGCGAGGTGTTCGTCTCGGGCCTGCGCGAATTTCTCGGCGCCCAAGCCGGACGGCTGAAGGTCACCAAGCTCGCCAAATGGAAGACGACGGTGCAGATGATCGCGATCTCGGTGCTGATCGCCCATGGCATCCTGCCCCATGCCGCCATCGAGGGGCTCGGCACCGCGCTGCTGCTGGCCGCCGCCGCGCTGACCCTGATCACCGGGGCCGACTATTTCGCCAAGTCCTGGCCCTATCTGAGGGATGAACAGGCGCGATGATCGACGTGCTCTATTTTGCCTGGGTCCGCGAACGCATCGGCCTGCCGAAAGAGCGGATCGAGACCGCGGCCCCGACCGTCGCGGCGCTGGTCGAGGAACTCTCGGCCCGTGAGGACCGCTATGCCGCGGCCTTCGCCGATCTCTCGGCACTGCGGGTCGCGGTCGATCAGGATCTCGCAGATTTCGATGCGCCCCTTGTTGGCGTGCGCGAAGTGGCCTTCTTCCCGCCGATGACCGGCGGGTAAGATGGACATCCGCGTCCAGGCCGCCCCCTTCGATTTCGGCGCCGAGGCTGGCGCCTTCGCCAGGGGCCGCCGCGACGCAGGCGCCATCGTGACCTTCGCCGGGATCGTGCGCGACGATGGCGGGCTCGCCCGGATGGTGCTCGAACATTACCCCGGCATGACCGAACGCGCTCTCGAGACCATCGCCGCCGAGGCGACGAGGCGTTTCGGGCTTCTCGACTGCCTCGTCATCCACCGCCATGGCAGCCTGACGCCCGGCGAAACGATCATGATGGTCGCGACCGCCGCCCCCCACCGCGCCGATGCCTTCGCGGCAGCCGAATTCCTGATGGACTACCTCAAGTCCCGCGCGCCGTTCTGGAAGAAGGAATTCGGCGCCGACGGCGCGGCCTGGGTCGCGGCGAAGGACGCGGACGAAACCGCGCTCGACCGCTGGGCGCAAGACTGATCTTCTTCTTGGTGCAAATACCCGATCGGCGCCGCAAGGCGGCCAAGGGAAACGGCAAAGGCCCGGTCGCTAGACCGGGCCTTTTCATTTGACTTCAGGACCGAAGGCTCAGCCGATGGCGGCTTCCTTCACGTCCTCGTCGATGAAGGGCAGGTACTGGGCGAAGTTCTCCGAGAACATCCTGACCAGTTTCTGCGCCTGCGCGTCATAGGCCTCCGGGTCGGCCCAGGTGCGGCGCGGGTCCAGCAGGACCTCGGGCACGTCATGCACCGCCAGCGGGACCTCGAAGCCGAAATTCGGGTCCTTGCGGAACTCGGCATCGTTCAGCGACCCGTCGAGCGCCGCGGTCAGCAGGGCGCGGGTGGCCTTGATCGGCATCCGCGAGCCGGTGCCATGGGCGCCGCCGGTCCAGCCGGTATTGACCAGCCAGCAGGTCGCGCCATGCTTGGCGATCTTGTCGCGCAGGAGGTTGCCGTAGGCCTCGGGGCGACGCGGCATGAAGGGCGCGCCGAAGCAGGTCGAGAAGGTGGGCTCGGGCTCGGTCACGCCTTTCTCGGTGCCCGCAACCTTCGAGGTGAAGCCCGACAGGAAGTGGTACATCGCCTGCGCGGGCGTCAGCCGGGCGATCGGGGGCAGAACCCCGAAGGCGTCGCAGGTCAGCATGATGATGTTCTTCGGATGCCCGCCCAGCGAGGTCTCGGAGGCGTTCGAGATGTAGTCCAGCGGATAGGCGCACCGCATGTTCGCGGTCAGGCTGTCATCCTCGAAATCCAGTTCCTTGGTATGCGGGTCGAACACCATGTTCTCGATCACGGTCGAGAATTTCGACGTGGTGGCGTAGATCTCGGGCTCGGCCTCGGGGCTCAGGCTGATGGTCTTGGCATAGCAGCCGCCTTCGAAGTTGAAGGTGCCGTTATCCGACCAGCCATGCTCGTCGTCGCCGATCAGGGTGCGGGCCGGGTCTGCCGACAGCGTGGTCTTGCCGGTGCCCGACAGGCCGAAGAAGATCGCGGTATCGACCGGATTGTCCTTGGCATGGTTGGCCGAGCAGTGCATCGCCATGATGCCCTTGCCGGGCAGGATGTAGTTCATCAGGGTGAAGACCGACTTCTTGATCTCGCCGGCATATTCGGTGTCGCCGATCAGGATCAGCTTCTTGGCGAAGTTCAGCGCGACCACGGTCTTGGAGCGGCAGCCATGGCGTTCGGGATCGGCCTTGAAGCTCGGGCAGTTGATGATGGTGAATTCGGGCACGAAGCTGTCGAGCTGTTCCAGCGCGGGACGGCGCAGCAGGTGGCGCGAGAACAGGCCGTGCCAGGCCATCTCGGTGACGATCCGCACATCCAGACGGTTGTCGGGATCGGCGCCGGCATAGAGGTCCTCGACGAAGACCTCGCGACCCTTCAGATGCGCCAGCATGTCGGCATGCAGGCGGTCGAAGGCCTCGGGCTCCATCGGGCGGTTGTTTTCCCACCAGATATGTTCGACCACGTCCGGCGTGCGCACGACGTGCTTGTCCTTGGGCGACCGGCCGGTATGAACCCCGGTGGTCACGAGGAAGCTGCCGCCCTGGCCCAGCGTGCCTTCGTTGCGCTTGAGGGCCTCTTCGACCAGCGCCGGTTCCAAGAGGTTGTAATAGACCTTGTTCAGCCCTTCGATGCCCTGGGTCTCAAGGCGCTGATTGGGGTTCACACGTCCGAATTCCATGGTCTGTGCTCCTTGCCACCGCACTTCGGTCGGCGCGGCTATACCATGACGTTTCCATGAAACAACAGGGACCGGAGAGGCGTTAGCGCAATCATAGTTCGATTTTTTTACTGATAGCGCAACCATTTTGCGCGGATTGATAAAATTCGTTCGCGGCCTGCACGGACCCGGCCCCGGAGAGTGTTAGCGGTTAGGTAAACGTTTTCCGGCTTCAATGTGCCGCAATGTAATGCTGCGATTCGCAACGGGCCTGCGATTCGAGCTGTGGCGTGAGTAAATGTTGCGTAGATTCAATTGGTTCCGCTTGTGGACAGGATAAGGAACTCTCCCATGTCTAGGATTGCGCTCGTCGACGATGATCGGAACATCCTCACCTCCGTTTCCATGACGCTCGAGGCCGAAGGGTTCGAGGTGGAAACCTACAATGACGGCCAGGCGGCGCTGGACGCATTCAGCAAGCGCATGCCCGACATGGCCGTTTTCGACATCAAGATGCCCCGGATGGACGGAATGGATCTGCTGCAGCGGGTGCGCCAGAAAAGCTCGATGCCGGTGATCTTCCTGACCTCGAAGGACGACGAGATCGACGAGGTCCTGGGCCTCAGGATGGGCGCCGACGACTATGTCAAGAAGCCCTTCTCGCAACGGCTTCTGGTCGAGCGCATCCGCGCGCTCCTGCGTCGGCAGGAGGTCATCGCCGCCGATGCCGGGCCCACGCCCGAGGAAAGCAAGTCGATGGTGCGCGGCCAGCTCGCCATGGACCCGCTGCGCCATTCGGTGACCTGGAAAGGCATGGATGTGTCGCTGACCGTGACCGAATTCCTGCTGTTGCAGGCGCTCGCCCAGCGCCCCGGCTTCGTGAAAAGCCGCGACCAGCTGATGGATGTGGCCTATGACGATCAGGTCTATGTCGACGACCGCACCATCGACAGCCACATCAAACGGCTGCGCAAGAAGATGCGTCAGGTCGATTCCGACTTCTCGGCGATCGAGACCCTGTACGGCATCGGCTACCGCTACAACGAGGAATAGGCCGACGGTCCGGGGACAGAGCCTGTGCGCGACAGCAAGCGGATGGCAGTTGACGAGGCCGGGTTCGGCGACGATCCCTATGGCTGGGTGGGCGGGCGCGAGATCGACCGCCGCCGGTCGCCCCTGCCAAGCCGGAGCCTCATTTCGCTGAACCGCTCGCCGCTGGCGCGCCGGATCATTGCCGCCAACCTGATCGCCCAGATCGTACTGATCTCCGGGGTGCTCTATCTCAACCCCGCCCGTGACAGTCTGCTGAGCCTGCGCGAAAGCGGGATGGTGGCCGAGACCAAGCTGATCGCCGATGTGTTCGAGGCGCAGATCCCCCAGGGTGCCGCAGTTGACCTGGCCACCTCGGACGGGCTCGACGTCGGGGCCACGCTCGACGCGCTGGAACTGGCCCCGGGGGCCGAGGTCTATGTCTTCGACACCACGCGGGGCCTTGTCGGCCGGGCGACGGGGGTCAAGCGGGCCGACTGGCCGGTGGACGGCTACGAGGATGACGGCCGGATCACCATGATCACCGATGCGCTCTACCGGGTCTGGGAAACGATCCTGAGCCTTTCGGGCAGCGATCGTCTCGCCCCGGATACGGTGGATCCGCGCGTCCAGCTCAAGGATCAGGTCGCGGCCACCCTGACGGAGGGACCGCAGCTTCAGACCGGGGTCGACGCCGAGAACCGCACCACCTTCACCGTCACCACCCCGATCCTGCAGGAGGGCCGCGTGGTCGGCGTGGTCGCCATGGTCTCGGCCAGCGGCGAGATTGACTGGCTGGTCCGGATCGAGCGCGAGCAGGTCCTTCAGGTCTTCGTGATCGCCATTCTGGTGTCGATCGGGCTCAGCCTCGTGCTGGCCTCGACCATTGCCAACCCTTTGTCCGAACTGGCCGCGGCCGCCGAGATCGGACAGGACCGCAATGCCCGCTCGATGAGCCCCGGGCGCGTGCGAATCCCCGATCTCAGCGCCCGCCCGGACGAGATCGGCCGCCTGTCGGCTGCGCTGCGCGGCATGGTGGCCGCGCTTTACGACCGGATCGACGCCAACGAACAATTCGCCGCCGATGTCGCGCATGAAATCAAGAACCCGCTGGCCAGCCTGCGCTCGGCCACCGGCACGTTGCGCGTGGCGCGGCGCGAGGACCAGCGCGCCAAGCTGCTCGACGTGATCGAACATGACGTGCGCCGCCTCGACCGCCTGGTCAGCGACATCTCGAACGCCTCCCGGCTCGACAGCGAACTGGTCAAGGAAGAGGAGACGACAGTCGATCTGGTGCGGCTGCTGCGCGGGCTTGCGGACCATCTGGGCCAGCAGGCGCGCGAACGCGGGATCGACTTCATCGCCGATCTGCCACCCGATCCGATCCAGATCCAGGGGCTCGAGGCGCGGCTGGCGCAGGTCTTCGTCAACCTGATCACCAACGCGATTTCGTTCTGCGAAACCGGCGATGCCGTCCGGATCTGGGCGCGCAAGCGCGACAACCGGGTTCTGGTGGTGGTCGAGGATACCGGCCCGGGCATTCCCGAGCAGGCCTTGACCAAGATTTTCAACCGGTTCTATTCCGAACGCCCGGCCGGTCAGTTCGGCAACCATTCCGGCCTGGGACTTGCCATCTCGAAACAGATCGTCGAAGCTCATGGCGGTGTGATATGGGCCGAGAATATCCGCCCGACCGAGGCCGACCTGACTTCGGAACAACTGGGCGCCCGTTTCGTCGTGGGTCTGCCGATCTGATGCCCGCCCCCGCCGGAGACTGCCGCAGCTGTCATGCCCGCCCCCGAGACCTGCATCCTCCATGCCAGCACAGTCGTCCATCGCGGCCGCGCGGTCCTGATCCGGGGGGCCTCGGGCTCGGGCAAGTCGGCTCTGGCGCTGCAACTGATGGCGCTGGGCGCGACCCTTGTCGCGGATGACCGCACGGTGCTGACCCGCAGCCCCGAGGGTCTTGTCGCCTCCAGCCCCAAGGCGATCCGCGGTCTGATCGAGGCGCGGGGCGTGGGGCTCCTTCGCACTGAAACCGTCGCCTCCGCACCGGTGGTGCTGGCCGTCGATCTTGACATGGCCGAGACCGACAGGATGCCGCCGCCGCGCGAGATCGAGATCCTCGGCATGTCGCTGCCCTTGCTTCGCCGCGTGGATCGGCCATATTTTCCCGCAGCTATCCTGCATTGCCTCATCGCCGGACCCCGCTTCTGATGTCCAACGCCGCCGAGACCGACCCGGGCCCCCGCCCACAGCGCATCGTGCTGGTGACGGGTGCGTCCGGGGCCGGGCGGTCGACGGCGCTGAACGTGCTTGAGGATCTGGGGTTCGAGGCCATCGACAACCTGCCGATTTCGCTGATCCCGCGCCTTCTGGACGGCCCGATGCCGGGGCCGTCGCTGGCCCTGGGCGTCGATATCCGTACCCGCGACTTTTCGGCCCGGGCGCTGGCCGATCTGATCCGGGCGCTGGCGGCGGCCCCGGGGCTCGAGGCCGATGTGCTGTATCTCGACTGCCGGCCCGATGTGTTGCTGCGCCGCTTTTCCGAAACCCGGCGGCGCCATCCGATGGCCCCGGCCGAAAGCCCGGCGGAAGGGGTCGCGCGCGAGCTCGATATCCTCGGCCCGATCCGCGAACTGGCGAGCAGCCTGATCGACACCTCGGATCTCACGATCCACGAGTTCCGCGCCGAGATGACCGCGCGTTTCGCCCCCGGCGGGGCCGCACCGCTGGCGGTTTCGCTGCATTCGTTCTCTTACAAGCGGGGGTTGCCCCTGGGGCTCGACATGGCCTTCGATTGCCGCTTTCTGCGCAATCCCTACTGGAACCCGACCTTGCGCGCGCTCGACGGGCGCGATCCGGCGGTCGTCGCCCATGTCGCGGACGATCCGCGCTTTACGGCCTTTCTCGACCGGATCTCGGATCTCGCGGCACTGGTGCTGCCGGCCCATCGCGACGAGGGCCGCAGTCATATCTCGATCGGCTTCGGCTGTACCGGAGGGCAACACCGCTCGGTCGCCGTGGCCGAGGCCGTGGCGAAACGGCTTGCGGCAACGGAATGGCAAGTGTCTATAAGGCATAGGGAACTGGAGAGGCGGGCGCAGGGCGCGCCCGCAAGACGAGCGGGAACGGGCGCGTGATCGGAATCGTCATCGTCGCGCATGGGGGGCTGGCGCGAGAATACCTGGCCGCGGTCGAACACGTCGTGGGTCCGCAGCCCGGTGTACGCGCCATCTCGATCGCGCCCGACGACGATCGCGCCGCCAAGCAGGACGAGATCTGCCGCGCCGCCGACGAGGTCGACGAGGGCGGGGGGGTGGTGGTGGTGACCGACATGTTCGGCGGCTCGCCCTCGAACCTCTCGATCCGCGCCTGCGCACCCGGCGACCGGCGTATCCTTTATGGCGCCAACCTGCCCATGCTGATCAAGCTGGCCAAGTCGCGCCGGATGAGCGTCAGCGATGCCACAGCCTCGGCGCTGGCGGCCGGGCGCAAGTATATCGACAGTTTCGACGCAGGCGGCCTGTGAGGACCCATTGACCAGCAACAGCGTGATCCGAGTGTTCGAGATCGTGAACGAAAAGGGGCTGCATGCCCGGGCCTCGGCCAAGTTCGTGGAATGCGTCGAAGAGCACGATGCCAGCGCCGAGGTGTTCCGCGACGGGATGAGTGCGTCGGGCGATTCCATCATGGGGCTCCTGATGCTGGCCGCCTCGAAAGGCACCAGCATCGAGGTTGCGACTCGCGGTCCCGAGGCCGCCAAGCTCGCGGATGCGCTGGAACGCCTGGTGGCGAACCGGTTCGGCGAGGACATGTGACGCGAGCCCCCGATGCAGGACATGGCTGACCACCGCGCGCCGATGACCGCGCCCGCCCGGAACGCACCGCGCGCGGACCCGTCGGCCGAGCCGCCTTACGACGCGCGCGAGCTTTCCTACGCCCGGACCTTCCCCGACCCGCTTCGCGCCCAGGCGATCCGCGCCATCGAGATCCTGACCGGCAAGCTGACCCTCTTGCGCCTCGTGCGCGAATTCGAGGCGCGGGGCGTTCCCCGGGGCCAGGCCTTCTGGCGTCAGGCGCTGGATGTGATGGGCATTGCCGTCGCGACCCCGCCCGACCAGGTGGCGCGGATCCCGCGCGAGGGCCCGCTGGTGATCGTCGCGAACCATCCACATGGGCTGGTCGACGGCATGGTGCTGGCCGATCTCGTCGGCCGGGTGCGGACCGATTACAAGATCCTGACGCGCTCGCTGCTGACCGGCGTGGCCGAGGTCGCCGAATTCATGATCCCGGTGCCCTTTCCCCATGCCGAAGATGCTCGCGAACAGAATCTCGAGATGCGGCGCGCCGCGATGGCGCATCTTGGCGAGGGGGGCGCGGTGGTGCTGTTCCCGGCCGGGGTCGTCGCCGCGTCGCCGACCTTCTTCGGCCCCGCAATCGAGGCTGGCTGGAACCCCTTCACCGCCAAGCTGATCCAGCGCTCGGGCGCCCGGGTCCTGCCGGTCCGGTTTCCCGGCGCCAATTCGCGCTGGTATCAGATCGCCAACCGGTTATCGCCGACGCTGCGCCAGGGGCTTTTGCTGCACGAGGTCGTTCACGCCCTGAACCGGCCCCAGTGCCCCGCCGTGGGCGAACCCATAGACCGCGACGTGATCGAGCGCTGGGTGGGCGATCCGCGTGGCTTCGTCGCCTGGCTGCGCGAACGCACGCTGGCCCTGGCCTGACCCAGGCCCCTGTTCTTCTTGGCACAATACCCACTTCCTGACGGGCGTCCTCCGCCCGCGGCGGGTGGTCAGCGCGTGGGAACCGGCGTCTCGCCCCGGTAGTCGTAGAACCCGCGATTGGTCTTGCGGCCCAGCCATCCCGCCTCGACATATTTGGTCAGCAGCGGGCAGGGGCGGTACTTGGTATCGGCCAGCCCTTCGTGCAGAACGTTCATGATCGCGAGGCAGGTATCGAGCCCGATGAAATCCGCAAGCTCCAGCGGCCCCATCGGATGGTTCGCCCCAAGCTTCATCGACTCGTCGATCGACCGGACCGATCCGACGCCTTCGTACAGCGTATAGACTGCCTCGTTGATCATCGGCATCAGGATGCGGTTGACGATGAAGGCCGGGAAGTCTTCGGCCGAGGCGGCGGTCTTGCCCAACGACTCGACCACTTTCAGCAGCGAGTGATAGGTCTCTTCGTCGGTGGCGATACCGCGGATCAGCTCGACCAGCTGCATCACCGGCACCGGGTTCATGAAATGGAACCCCATGAATTTCTCGGGCCGGTCGGTGCGGCTGGCCAGCCGCGTGATCGAGATCGACGAGGTGTTCGAGGTCAGGATCGTGGTCGGTTTCAGATGCGGCTGCAGATCCTCGAAGATCGCCGTCTTGACCGTCTCGCGTTCGGTCGCGGCCTCGATGATCAGGTCGGAAGATCCCAGATCGGTCAGCACCGTGGTGGTCGAGATCCGGCCCAGCGCGGCCTGCTTTTCGGCCTCGGAGATCTTTTCGCGGCTGACCTGGCGGTCGAGGTTCTTGCCGATGATGCCAAGGGCCCGGTCCAGTGCGTCGGCAGAGATGTCGTTCAGCGTGACCTCGTACCCGGCCAGAGCAAAGACATGGGCGATGCCGTTGCCCATCTGGCCCGCACCGACTACCCCGACCGTCTTGACGTCCATCTGCATCCCCCGCCTTGCTGGCGGCACATTGGCCGATGCGGCGCTGCCGCACAAGGGCGACGTTATCCATAGAATGTGAACTTTAGCGACTTCGAAACGCCGCATGCCCAACCTGAAGAGCGGTGAGTCGCAAGACGCGAGTGGGTGCAAGATGAGCTTCGATAACATGGGCAGCGGATCGCTGGCCTACTTCCCTTGCCGTTACGGCAATTCGAGATTGCTGTTCAGGGGGCCAAAGAGATCGCTGGACCAACCCTATTGTGCCGTGGTGGGTGGCACCGAGACCTATGGAAAATTCGTGCCGAAGCCGTTTCCGGCGCTGATCGAAGAGGCGACCGGGCTGCAGATGGTCAATCTGGGCTGCGTCAATGCCGGGATCGACGTCTTCCTGAACGATGTCTCGCTGATGGACGTGGTGGCCGGGGCCAAGGTCTCGATCTTTCAGGCGCTCGGTGCGCATAACATGTCGAACCGGTTCTACGTGGTGCATCCGCGCCGGAACGACCGCTTCCTGCGTGCCTCGGCGATGCTGAAGGCGCTGTATCCCGGCGTCGATTTCACCGAATTCCACTTCACCCGCCACATGCTGAGCGTACTGAAGCAGAAATCGCCCTCGGCCTTCGAGATTGTGGTGGCCGAATTGCAGATGGCCTGGCAGGCGCGGATGCGCAAGCTTGCGGGGCGCATCCCGGGCGACAAGATCCTGCTCTGGCTGCCAAGCCGCGCGCCGGAGGGCGATCAGCCATCCGACGGGCTGGGACTGGATCCGTTATTCGTAACCCAGCACATGCTGGACACGGTGCGGTCCTATTTCACCCGGGTGATCGAGTTCGAGCCCAGCCCCGAAGCGCTTGCCCCGGGCACCGAGGGCATGGTGCATGGCGAGATGGACCAGGCCGCGGCCGCGTCGCTGCCCGGACCTGCGGTGCATGAAGAACTGGCCGAGGTGCTGACCGTGGCGCTGCACGAACTGCGCGCGCTTTGACCCCGACCCACCCCGCTTGCCGACATGGAAAGGCCCGCCGGTGCGATCCGGCGGGCCTGTCGTTCCGTGGCGGCGCCCTCAGAGCTTGGAGACCAGCTCGGGCACCGCGTCGAACAGATCTGCGACAAGACCGTAATCGGCAACCTGGAAGATCGGCGCCTCTTCGTCCTTGTTGATCGCGACGATGACCTTCGAATCCTTCATCCCGGCCAGGTGCTGGATTGCGCCGGAAATGCCCACCGCGATGTAAAGCTCGGGCGCCACGACCTTGCCGGTCTGGCCGACCTGCCAGTCGTTCGGGGCAAAGCCGCTGTCGACCGCCGCGCGCGACGCGCCGACCGCCGCACCCAGCTTGTCGGCCAAGTCCTCGATCAGCTTGAAGTTCTCTTCCGACCCGACCCCGCGGCCGCCCGAGACGATCACCCCGGCCGAGGTCAGTTCGGGCCGGTCGCTTTTCGCGGCGGTATCCGAGACCCATTCCGACAGCGCCGGGTTGCCCGCAGCCGCCACGTCCGAAACCGGGGCGCCCGCGCCTTCGCCTGCCGCCTCGAAGGTCGAGGTGCGGATCGTCAGGACCTTTTTGGCGTCCGAGGACGTGACGGTCTGGATCGCGTTGCCGGCATAGATGGGCCGGTCGAACGTGTCGGCATCGACCACGCCCACGACATCGGTGATGATCATGACGTCCAAGAGCGCGGCGACGCGCGGCATGATGTTCTTGGCATCGGTCGTCGCGGGCGCTGCGATATGGTCATAGTCGCCCGCCAGCGACACGATCAGATCGGCGGTCGGCTCGGCCAGGCGGTGGCCGTAGATCGCGTCCTCGGCGACCAGCACCTTGGCCACGCCGTCGATCTTTGCGGCGGCCTCGCCCGCGGCCTTGGCATGGGCGCCGACGCAAAGCGCGGTCACCTCGCCCAGCGCCCTGGCGGCGGTCACCGCCTTGGCGGTCGCGTCGAGTTGCAGTTCGCCCCCGGTGACTTCGGCAAGCAGCAAAACGGCCATCAGAGCACCCCCGCTTCGTCTTTCAGTTTCGCGATCAGCTCGTCGACCGAGCCCACCTTGACGCCGGCCTTGCGCTCGCGCGGTTCGGCGGTCTTCAGCACGGTCAGGCGCGGCGCGGTGTCGACGCCGTAATCGGCGGGCGTCTTCTCGTCGAGCTGCTTTTTCTTGGCCTTCATGATATTCGGCAGCGAGGCATAGCGCGGCTCGTTGAGGCGCAGGTCGACCGAAACGATAGCCGGCAGCTTGACCTTGATGGTCTGCAGGCCGCCATCGACCTCGCGGGTGACCTCGGCCGCGTCGCCGTCGATCTCGAGCCCCGAGGCGAAGGTGCCCTGGCTCCAGCCCAGAAGCGCCGCCAGCATCTGGCCGGTCGCGTTCATGTCGTTGTCGATGGCCTGCTTGCCGCAAAGCACCAGACCCGGCTGTTCCTCGTCGACCACGGCCTTGAGGATCTTGGCGACGGCCAGCGGCTCGATGTCGTGATGGATGTCCTCGGCGGCGACGATCAGGATCGCCCGGTCCGCGCCCATGGCCAGCGCGGTGCGCAGGGTTTCCTGGGCCTGCTTGACCCCGATCGAGACCGCAACGATCTCGGTGGCCTGACCCTTTTCCTTCAGGCGGATCGCCTCTTCGACGGCGATTTCGTCGAACGGGTTCATCGACATCTTGACGTTGGCGAGATCGACCCCCGTTCCGTCCGCCTTCACGCGGACCTTCACGTTGTAGTCGATCACCCGCTTAACAGGCACAAGGACCTTCATCGGCGTGTGTCTCCCTTGCAGTCGCGCCCCCCTCCGGGGGCAAGTCAATGGTTCCGGAGAGTGTTAGCGAGTCTCAAACCGAGGGAACAGACCAAAAGCGTCGGGAAAATATATTTCGTCAGGGAAGGTTTCTGCGGCCGTTTGTTGCGCGCCGTGTCTTCGGGCGCATGCCCCGGGCGCTGCGTCCCGCCTATCCCTTGTCGATCAGCCAGTCGAGCGCGGGTGTCGGCAGGACCCGCCGCGCGATGTTCATCAGGTAGGTGGGCGTCGTCACGAAATAGCGCGGGCGCGGGTGTCGCGCTTCCAGCGCATGGACCAGTTTGCGGCTGACCGCGGAGGGCGGCAGTTCGAACCTGTCGCGGCCGCGATCCTCGTAAAGCCGTTGCAGAAGCGAGGTGCGGTACTGGTCCGCCCGGGCGCTGGCCGTCCAGTCGATCCAGCGTTCGAAATGCGGGATCGAGTTCACCCGGATCTTCGAGGTCACCGGGCCGGGCTCGATCAGGATCACCCGGATCGGCGTGTCGCGCATCTCAAGCCGCAGCGTGTCGGTCAGCCCCTCCAGCGCGTATTTCGTGGCCGAATAGGCGCCGCGCCATTTCAGCGGCACGAGCCCCAGTACCGAGGAACAGTTGACGATCCGGCCATGGCCCTGCGCGCGCATCGCGGGGATCACCCGCCGGGTGAGGTCGTGCACCCCGAAGAGGTTGGTCTCGAAAATCTCGCGCAGCGCGTCCCGCGGCAGGTCCTCGACCGCGCCGGGACAGCCGAAGGCGCCATTGTTGTAAAGTGCATCGAGTGTGCCGCCGGTGCGCGACAAGGCCTCGTCGACCGCGGCGGCGAGGCTTTCTTCGCTGGCATAGTCGAGCGGGAAGCTTTCCAGCCCCTCGCCGCGCAGGCGCGCGCAATCGGCGTCCTTGCGGCAGGTGGCGAACACCCGCCAGCCCCGCGCGGCGAGCGCGTGGGCGGCATCATGGCCGATGCCAGAAGAACAGCCGGTGATCAGGACGCTGCGTGCCATGACGCGCTGTTGGCATCCGGCGCGCGCCCTGTCCAGCCCCGAGCTGTCCTGCTATTCCACCGGGCAGCCCGAAAGATCGTCGGCGCAGGTCACCAGCGTGCCGGAACAGCTGACCGGTCCGACCTCGGTGCAGCCCGAACAGGACACGCCCCCCGGTCCGCCCGGGTCGCTGCTGCAGCCGTCGCAGCAGAAGGACCGCGACTCGGTCCCCATGTCGATAATGGCGAAACCGGTCCCGACCGAAACGCGGGGCCCGCTGCCGGGAGTGGCCCTGAGCGTGCCATGGCTGCCGGCCTGCGTGCCTGCCGACATGGACTGGTTCTGTGCGAGGGCGGGATCGGGAAGGGCGGCAAGGACAAGAGCGGTGCCCAAGGCGATTGGTGCGAAAAGTTTCATTGGGGTTCTCCCTAAAAAGAAGGGCAGTATACCCTTTTCGCGCCAAAATTGCTACGCGCGGGGCGGCGGCCGGGTCGGGGTCGGCATGCGGGTTCCGCCTCTGGACTTGTCTGCCTGCCTTATCTAGACGACACGCATGTCAGACGCCACCGACCCCCCCAAGATGGACGCCGTGTCCGAACCGCTTCGCCGTGCGATCGGCGACCGCTATCTGACCTATGCGCTGTCCACGATCATGGACCGGGCGCTGCCCGACGCGCGGGACGGGATGAAGCCCGTGCACAGGCGGATCCTGTTCGCGATGCGCGAACTCAAGCTGTCCGCGACCGGGGGGTTCCGCAAGTCGGCCAAGATCTCGGGCGATGTGATGGGCAACTATCACCCCCATGGCGATGCCGCGATCTATGATGCGATGGCGCGCCTGGCCCAGGATTTCAACGTCCGCTACCCGCTGGTGGACGGGCAGGGGAACTTCGGCAATATCGACGGCGACAACCCCGCCGCCAGCCGCTATACCGAAGCCCGCCTGACCGCCGCGGCCGAGGCCCTGATGGAGGGGCTGTCGGAAAACGCGGTCGATTTCCGCCCCAATTACGACGGCACGCTGGAAGAACCCGTCGTGCTGCCCGCGGCCTTTCCGAACCTGCTGGCCAACGGGTCGAGCGGCATCGCCGTGGGGATGGCGACAAACATCCCGCCGCATAACATCGACGATCTGGTCGGCGCCTGCCTGCATCTGATCAAGTCGCCCGAAGCCCATGACGACACGCTGCTGCAATTCGTGCCGGGCCCCGATTTCCCGACCGGCGGCGTCATCGTCGAGCCGCGCGACAGCATCGCCCAGGCTTATCGCACCGGGCGGGGCAGTTTCCGGCTGCGCGCCCAATGGGCGGTCGAGGATCTGGGGCGCGGCCAGTGGCAGATCGTGGTCACCGAGATCCCCTATCAGGTGCAGAAATCGAAGCTGATCGAACGCATCGCCGACCTGATCCAGACCAAGAAGATCCCGATCCTGGCGGATGTCCGGGACGAAAGCGCCGAGGATGTGCGGCTGGTGCTCGAGCCCCGCTCGCGCAATATCGACCCCGAAGTGCTGATGGGCACGCTGTTCCGCAACTCGGATCTCGAGATCCGGTTCAGCCTCAACATGAACGTGCTGATCGACGGGCGCACGCCGAAGGTCTGTTCGCTGAAGGAGGTGCTGCGCGCCTTCCTCGATCACCGCCGCGCGGTGCTGATCCGCCGGTCCGAGCACCGTCTGGACAAGATCGACCACCGGCTCGAGGTGCTGGAGGGGCTGCTGATCGCCTTCCTCAATCTCGACCGGGTGATCGACATCATCCGCTATGACGACGAGCCCAAGGCCGCGCTGATGGCCGAGGACTGGGCGCGGCCGCGCGCCAAGGCGATGTCCGACCGCGACTATGTCTCGCCGCTGCCCGCCGACGGTCCGGGCACGCTGACCGAGGTTCAGGCCGAGGCGATCCTCAACATGCGGCTGCGCTCGCTGCGGCGGCTCGAAGAGATGGAACTGACCGCCGAGCGCGACCGGCTGACCGAGGAACGCGCGGGCCTGCGCGATCTTCTGGACCACGAAGATCTGCAATGGAAGCGGATCGCCGACGAACTGCGCGAGGTCCGCAAGAATTTCGGCGCCAAGGCGCCGGGGGGCGCGCGCCGGACCCGGTTTGCCGAAGCCGCCGAGGTGGCCGAGGTGCCGATCGAGGCGATGATCGAGCGCGAGCCGGTGACCGTGGTCTGTTCGAAGATGGGCTGGATCCGGGCGATGAAGGGCCATCTGGCCGACGGGTCCGCGCTGAAGTTCAAGGATGGCGACGAGGGCCGTTTCGTGATCCCGGCCGAGACCACCGACAAGCTGATCCTGTTCGGCGCGAACGGGCGGTTCTACACCCTGCCGGTGGCCCAGCTTCCGGGCGGGCGCGGCATGGGCGAGCCGGTGCGGCTGATGGTCGATCTGCCCAATGAAAGCGAGATCGTCGCGCTGTTCATCCATCGCCCCGGCGAAAAGCTCTTGGTGGCCTCCAGTGCAGGCGACGGCTTTGTTGTCGGCGCCGACGAGGTGCTGGCCCAGACCCGCGCGGGCAAGCAGGCGCTGAACGTCAAGGCGCCGGTCGTGGCCAGGGTCTGCGTGGCGGTCTCGGGCGATCACGTCGCCTGCGTCGGGCAGAACCGCAAGGTGCTGGTCTTCCCGCTGGAGGAACTGCCCGAGATGACGCGCGGCAAGGGCGTCCGGTTGCAGAAGTACAAGGATGGCGGTCTGGTCGATGCCACCACCTTCACCCTGGCCGACGGGCTCAGCTGGCGCGATCCGGCCGGGCGCACGCGCACCGAGGCCGACCTGTCCGAATGGCTGGGCAAGCGCGCGGGCAGCGGGCGGATGGCACCGCGCGGCTTCCCAAGGGACAACCGCTTCACCTGAGCGCGAGCGTTGCGTGACCGTGACCCTTGGGCTATTCCGGGTCGGCGATACAACATCTTGCGGGGATCCCATGAGCCGTCCGTTCACGACCCTGAGGTCCGTTCTGCTTGTCGCGGCGCTGGCGCTGTTAGCGGCCTGCGGCGCCAAGGACGATCTCGACGAGCCGCCGGTGCCGCTGGGCGATTTCAGGCTGGGCTATGCCATCGTCGTGGCCAAGAACGCCAAGGACATTCCGCCCTCGCGCCAGGCGACGGCGGAGGAATGGGAGACGGTGCTGAAGGAAGAGCTTGAACGCCGCTTCGGCCGTTATGACGGCGACAAGATCTACCATCTGGGCATCGCGGTCGACGGCTATGCTCTGGCGGTGCCGGGCGTTCCGGTGGTGCTGGCACCGAAATCGATGCTGGTGCTGTCGGCCAATCTCTGGGACGACGCGGCGGGCAAGAAGCTGAACGCCGAATCCGAGCAGCTGTCGGTTGGCGAAGGCCTGAACGGGGCTACCCTGATCGGCACCGGGCTGACGCGGACCAAGGACGAGCAGATGCGCGCGCTGGCCCGGAACGCGGCAAAGCGGATCGAGCGCTGGCTGGTCGAGCACCGCGAGGACTGGCTGAACTACGATCCCGATGCTGCCGTGACCGACGTTGCGCTGGCCGGAGTCGCGGCCGGATCGGCAGCCGACCCGCTGGCCGCCGCGGCGCCCGCATCGGCAGGCGAAATCGTGACGCGTCCGCTGGATACGGCCGCGGAACCGCTCTCGTCCGGCCCGGCGGCGGCCCCGTCCCCGGCGAACTGACGCTTGATTTCCGGCGGGCCAGAGACTAGAGAGCCCGCGATGTTGAATCGGGCCCGGAGGCGGCCCCCTAATCCATGAGGCGCCCAAGATGGGTAAGGCAAAGTTCGAACGGACGAAACCGCACGTTAACATCGGCACGATCGGCCACGTTGACCACGGGAAGACG
>NZ_QNVX01000070.1:0-655 GCF_003314725.1 Rhodovulum sp. BSW8 | reverse complement strand
AAGGGCTGTCGGTGCGCCGCCGTCGTGGCCGCAAGCGGGCGCGCGGCAGCCGAACCCCGATGCCAGCGCCCCTGCAGCCAAATCAGCGTTGGTCGCTGGACTTCCTGTCGGACACCTTCGGGGCCTGCCGGAAGTTCCGCATCCTGGCGGTGAACGACGATTGCTGCCGCGAGAACCTTGGCCTGATCGCTGATACCAGCATCTCGGGGGCCAGGGTGGCGCGCGAACTGGACGCCTTGGTTCGCATCTACGGCAAACCGGCCTGTGTCGTCAGTGACAATGGCACCGAGTTCACCAGCAAGGCGATCCTGCAATGGGCGAACGACAACAAGGTCGAGTGGCATTACATCGACCCGGGAAAGCCACAACAGAACGGCTTCATCGAGTCATTCAACGGCAGTCTGCGCGACGAATGCCTCAACGAGGAGATCTTCGACAGCCTGGCCGACGCCCGCCGCAAGCTGGCCATCTGGCGCTACGACTACAACAACGTTAGGCCGCATTCCTCGCTGGGCAATCAGACCCCGGCAGAAGCGCGCCGCGCGCTTGAGCAATCTGAGGGCTCCGCGCCCGGCGCGCTTGCCCAACCCGAAACCGACCACTATCAACCCCAAGGACTCTCGTTATGAACGAGGGACGACCGGGGGACAGGTCA
>NZ_QNVX01000069.1:0-1960 GCF_003314725.1 Rhodovulum sp. BSW8 | reverse complement strand
GACCGCTGAGAGCTTCCTCGGCTTCATTGACATCACGTCGATCCGTCTCTGGGTCCGCCATTTGTCAACATGACCTAGATCGCGCACTCCCGATTGCGAACCTGAGAGGTCGGCTGACCCAGACCATCCTCGGCAGGCGTACGGTGTTGGTAGGCATCTTGCGAACGGCGCTTGAAGGCTTGGCGCGCGCGCAAGCGACGCTCGCCGAAAAGATCACGGCAGAGACGACCCGGCAGACAGAGCTGGAATCGGTCCGCCGCGACAAGGCCGCAGCTGAACGTGAACGCGCCACGATCTCCCAGCTTTGGACGTCCGCCGCCGGCCAGGCGCCGTGGACGGCGGACGGGCTTGAGCGTTTGAGGGGCGAGGTCAAGGCGGCGCTCGCCAAGCTTGATGCCGCCGACAATGAAGTGGCGGCCGCGCGGGCTTCCTGGGATGTCGAAACCAAGCACACCAAGCTGGCGAAGATCGAAGCCGATCTGGCACCAATCACCGCGAGACATGCTCGCCTGAAGGCGAGCAGCAACGTCGCCGAGCGGCTCCAGAAGGCGTTTCGCGAGAACTACATGGCGACGAGCCAAGCCCAAGTCGGCGGCTTGAGCCGCGTCGTGAACGCGCTGTTCCTTCGGATGCACGCGAACCGTATTGTCGATCGGATCGATCTCGGCCAGGGATGGGCCATTTGCAGAGGGACGAACGCGAGCGATTGACTGCCTTGGCGGGCGGCGTTCGGCTTGCGACGGTGAAGGCCGAACACCAAGCGGATGAAATCGCGGCGGCCCTTCACGATGAAATGCCCTGGATGGGACCCGCGACCGAACAAGTCTGGAGGGCCATGCGCAGGTCGGTGAGAGAAGGCTCCATAGGTCTTCGCCTGCCGCCCATCCTACTCGATGGCCCTCCTGGGATCGGCAAGAGCTTTTGGGCGCGGCGCCTTGGTCGGCTCTTGACCGTCCCCACAACCGTCATCGAGGCAACCAATGAGAATGCCTCATTCGGTGTCGTCGGGTCTCAGCGTGGATGGGGAAGCGCGGGCCCAGGGCGTCTCATTTCCACGATCCTTATGGAACATGTCGCCAATCCGGTCGTGGTCGTTGATGAGGTCGAAAAGTCGGGGACTGCAAAGTCCATGTCAGGCCGCGCGTTCGGACTGTCGGAGGCGCTGCTACCCCTGCTGGAGCCCATGACCGCAAGAAGCTGGAGTTGCCCATTCTATCAGGTTAAGTTCGATATGAGTTGGGTCATCTGGGTCCTGACATCCAACAACTACCACGCGTTGCCCGAGCCGCTCTTGAGCAGATGCCCACCTATAGCCCTACGAGCGTTGACGACTGACGAACTGGTGATGTTCATCTGGCGCGAAGGGCGTAGGCAAGGCACCAGCGACGTGGCCTTGGACGCCGCGGTCGAAGCTTTCAAGCGTGCGGGCCAGGCAAGCCAACCGAGTCTGAGAACTGCGGCACGGGTGCTGCAGAGGGCAGCCGATCTCGAATGTCACCCCACGCTGCATTAAACCGATGTCACGAGCTCGTCACACAAGGGAGGCGGCCTCGTGACTGAATTCGAGATCATCTTCGACGTGTTTGGTATCGGCGCATGCATCGTTGGCGCCATCCGGGTCACCATCGCCTACCGCTCTTCGATACGAGATGTCGAACCAGATCCGGAACGTGTTCGGCGATTTGTGGAACGGGGAATGGAGCTGCGGCGGCAGGCCCTGGAAAAATCGCGCGCAACCGACAGGTCGAGCGACGACGTCACCGAGCCAAAGTCTGCAGATCTTCCCACGCGGCAAGCGGATACTGATTTAGCTCGTCGCGTATGCTGCGCCACTTCGGCATATTGTCGTCAAGGACCTTGATGAAACGCTCTGCCGCCATTGCCTAGGCTCCAGACTCATTGATCGTCAAAGCCAGAAGATGACGGTTGCGGCGAGGGCTATGGCGGAGAGGAAGGTCTT
>NZ_QNVX01000068.1:0-251 GCF_003314725.1 Rhodovulum sp. BSW8 | reverse complement strand
CGGCGGATGATCAAGGCCGCGCCCGCGCTCTCGGCCTTCATGGACACGGGCAACAAGCACCTGATCTCGACCGCGATCACCAATGGCACGATCCGGACGCTGAGCCGCGACGGCAATTCGGCGGACGGCATCAACCCCAGCTTCGTCGCCCGCGACGAGGTGCACCGCTGGACCGACCGGGAACTGGCCGAGGTGGTGGTCAATTCGATGATCGCCCGCGCCCAGCCCATCGACTGGGCGATCACCACGGC
>NZ_QNVX01000067.1:150464-165566 GCF_003314725.1 Rhodovulum sp. BSW8 | reverse complement strand
GCTTGCCCAACCCGAAACCGACCACTATCAACCCCAAGGACTCTCGTTATGAACGAGGGACGACCGGGGGACAGGTCACCCCTTGCCCGCACCGGGGCCGCCCGTCACGACGAAGAAATGGGCGCTCATGGGCCATCCTCGGGTTTGACAGGGTAAAGGGCTGCGGAAAGATCAACACAACATGGGCGTGGATCGAGGCAGCATGGATTTTCGTGGGGAAAACAGCACCGGTCTGCGCGGCAGAGGCATATCCTCTGACCAAAAAGGCAGAACTATCTGGTGCTTTTCAGTAGACTTTTGGTGGAGCCAAGGGGGATCGAACCCCTGACCTCTTGCATGCCATGCAAGCGCTCTCCCAGCTGAGCTATGGCCCCATATTGTGCATCCCGTCTGGTCTGCCCGCGTGCTTTTATGGAAGCGGCGAAGGGAGATCAAGCGAAAAATTGAGGGCCTGATCGAAGCTCCGGGGCCGGGGTTCGCGGGGCGTCTGGAGCCGGTTTCGCAGCGCCGATCTTGGATCGGACCGCACCTCGGCGCTGCCCGGACGTGCAATTCCGGCGGCATCGAAGCGTCCGCGCGGCGCGTCGATCCGGGAAAACGGGGCGGACACGGCTTTGTCTTGTGCGGGCCGCGTCGTGCCGCCATAGATTGGGGCAGGGAAACGCGCGCCTTCCTCAGATGTCTGCCCGGCCCGGTGGCCCAAGGTCCCGACCGGGAGGCCTGTCTGCGACCAGGGGCAAGCGGTTCCCACAGGTCGCGGGGAGAGCCGAGATGACCCATGCCCAACGCGGTGCAGAGGCGCCGCTGATGACCCCGGTGCTGATCGCCGGGTCGGTGATCCTGCTGATCGGATTCGCCGTCCGTGCCTCGTTCGGGGTGTTCCAGATCCCGATTGCCGAGGAATTCGGCTGGGCGCGGACCGAGTTCTCGCTGGCCATCGCGATCCAGAACCTTGCCTGGGGCATCGGCCAGCCGCTGTTCGGGGCCGTGGCCGAGAAGATCGGCGACCGCAAGGCCATCGTTGCGGGCGCGCTGCTTTACGCGCTGGGGCTGGTGCTTTCGGCCTTCGCGATCCAGCCTTGGCAGCTGCAGGGGCTCGAAGTGCTGGTGGGCTTCGGCATCGCCGGCACGGGCTTTGGGGTGATCCTGGCCATCGTCGGGCGCGCCGCGGCGCCCGAGCATCGGTCCATGGCGCTGGGGGTCGCGACCGCCGCCGGGTCGGCCGGGCAGATCGTGGGCCCGCCTGCGGCCGAGATCCTGCTGCGGTTTCAGCCCTGGCAGGGCGTCTTCGCGATCTTCGCGGTCGTGGTGCTGGCCGCGCTTTTCGCGCTGCCCTTCATCCGCTCGCCCCAGGTCGCGAGCCGGGCCGAGCTGGAGGAAAGCCTTGGCCAGGTCCTGAACCGGGCCTTCCGCGACCCGTCCTATGTGATGATCTTCATGGGGTTCTTTTCCTGCGGCTATCAGCTTGCCTTCATCACCGCGCATTTCCCGCCCTTCGTGGCCGAGCTGTGCGGCCCGATCGTGCCCGGCGGGACCCTGTCGGCGATCGGGATCACCACGACCTCGGCGCTGGGGGCGGTCGCGATCTCGGTGATCGGGGTCTTCAACATCGTCGGCACGGTGACGGCCGGATGGCTGGGCAACCGCTACAGCCGGAAATACCTGCTGGCCGGGATCTACACGGCGCGCACCATCGCCGCGGCGGCCTTCATCCTGATGCCGATCACACCCGGCTCCGTGCTGGTCTTCTCGATGGTGATGGGCGCGCTCTGGCTGGCAACGGTGCCGCTGACCAGCGGGCTTGTCGCCCATATCTACGGGCTGCGTTACATGGGCACGCTTTACGGCTTCGTCTTCCTGTCGCACCAGATCGGCGGCTTCCTCGGTGTCTGGCTGGGCGGCAAGCTTTACGATCTTTACGGCAATTACGATCTGGTCTGGTGGGTGGGCGTGGGCGTCGGCGCCTTCTCGGCGCTGGTGCATCTGCCGATCCGCGAGGCGCCGGCTCCCGCCCGCGTCGCCGCCTGAAGGCTTTGACGCAGGGCCAGGGCCTGCCCTATCCTGATCGCCTGCAAGGGAGGTCTGACGATGGCCGGAGGCTGGGCGCGCGACGGCGCGGTGAACGACCAGATCGACGCCTCGATCGAGGACGAGCTGAACCGGATGAAGGCCAGGCGCGCTCCGGTGGGCGACAGCCTGACGGACTGCGCCGACTGCGGCGAGCCGATCCCCGAGGCGCGGCGGCAGGCCCTGCCGGGCGTCAAGCTGTGCGTCGCGTGCCAGGGCGATCGCGACCGGCGGCCGGTGATCCGTGGCGGGATCAACCGGCGGGGGTCGAAGGACAGTCAGCTCAAGTGATGGCAGTTGCCGGATTGACCGGAAGGCCCCGATCCTGTACGGATCGCCGATCCGCACCTTCTGTCGCGTGAACAGAGGCCGCCTGCCCGGCATGACCGGGTCGCGGCGCAAGGTGTCGGGCAAATCCGTTCCCATCATCACGCGAGGGGTACAGGGACTGCCGCCAACCGGCCAGTAGGGTCGAGGCGTTGCGGGCCCGCTCACCCGTTCGCAGCGGCGAACGCATTTTGACGAGGCGTCCGCGACGGGCGCCCGAAAGGACACTGTGACGACATTCGACATGATGGGCCTGCCCAAGCGGCTTGTGACGCGACTGGCCGAGGCCGGCATCACCGAGCCCACCCCGATCCAGGCCCGTGCCATTCCTCCGGCGCTGGAGGGCCGCGACGTGATCGGTCTGGCGCAGACCGGCACCGGCAAGACCGCGGCCTTCGGGCTGCCGCTGCTGACCGCGCTGGCTGAAACCCGCGGCAAGCCCGTGCCCAAGACCGCCCGCGCCCTGGTGCTGGCCCCGACCCGCGAACTGGTCAAGCAGATCGCCGAGAGCCTTCGGCCGCTGGTCGCGGGCACGCCGGTCAGTGTCGAGACCGTGGTCGGCGGCGCTTCGCTTTCGGCGCAGGAAAAGCGGATGGCGCGCGGCGCCGATCTGCTGGTGGCGACGCCTGGGCGGCTGATCGACCTGATGGGCCGGGGCGCCGTGGTGCTGGCCGAGACCCGGTTCCTGGTGCTGGACGAGGCCGATCAGATGCTGGATCTGGGCTTCATCCATGCCCTGCGCCGGATCGCGGCCAAGCTGCCGAAAGAGCGGCAGACCATGCTGTTCTCGGCCACCATGCCCAAGCAGATGGACGAGATCGCGACCAGCTACCTGACCAATCCGGTCCGGGTCGAGGTGACGCCGCCCGGCACCGCCGTCGACAAGATCGTGCAATCGGTGCATTTTCTTGAGAAGGCCGAAAAGACCGGGCGTCTGATCGAGCTTCTGGACGGGCATCGCGACGACCGTGCCATCGTCTTCGGCCGCACCAAGCACGGCGCCGAGCGGCTGTCGAAACAGCTTGAACGGGCGGGCTTCGCGACCGCCTCGATCCATGGCAACAAGAGCCAGGGCCAGCGCGACCGCGCGATCAAGGCGTTCCGCGCGGGCGATGTGCGGGTGCTGGTGGCGACCGACGTCGCGGCGCGGGGCATCGACATCCCCGAGGTGCGCCACGTCTACAATTTCGACCTGCCGAACGTGCCCGACAACTATGTCCACCGGATCGGCCGCACCGCGCGGGCCGGGGCCGATGGCGCGGCGGTCGCGTTCTGTTCGCCCGAGGAGATCTCGGAATTGCGGGCGATCCACAAGGTGATGGGCTGCGCGATCCCGGTTGCCTCGGGCACGCCCTGGGAAGGGCTCGAACCGAAGCAGTCGCGGGGCGGCCCGCGCGGCGCAAGCAAAGGCGCGGGCAAACCGCCCGCCAAGGCCCGGGCGCGCCGCCGTCCGCGCAACAAGAGCCGCGCAGCGGCCTGACCCCGCTGGGGCGCTGTCGCTTCCCTCACTGGTTACGGAAAAGAACGCCCGCCCGGGAAACCGGGCGGGCGTTCTTCTGCATGGGGCTGCATGGGCGCGGTCAGGCCGGTTCGAGGTCGAGCCCGCGCCCTTTCAGCAGCGCCTCGACCCCGGGCAGCCGGCCCCGGAAGGCGGTGTAAAGCGCATCGGGTTCGGCCGTGCCGCCGGTCGACAGCACGTTGTCCTCCAGCGCCCGGGCCGTCGCCGGGTCGAAGGCGTCGCCGGTTTCCTCGAAGGCCGCGAAGGCGTCGGCATCCATCACCTCGGACCACATGTAGGAATAATAGGCCGAGGCATAGCCGCCCGCGAAGACATGGGCGAAATGCGGCGTCGCATGCCGCATCCGGATCGCGCGCGGCAGACCGATGGCCTCCAGCACCTCGGCCTGTTTCTGCATCGGGTCGGCGGGGGCGGGGCCATCGTGGAATTCCAGATCGACCAGCGCCGAGGCGATGAACTCGACCGTCTGGAAGCCCATGTCATAGGTCGCGGCCGCCAGCACCCGGTCGCGCATCGCCTCGGGCATCGGCTGCCCGGTTTCGGCATGGGTGGCGAAACGCTCCAGCACCTCGGGCACTTCCAGCCAGTGTTCGTAAAGCTGGCTCGGCAGTTCCACGAAATCGCGCGGCACCGAGGTGCCGGACAGGCTTTCATAGGTCACGTCCGACAGCATCTGGTGCAGGGCATGGCCGAATTCGTGAAACAGCGTCCGCGCATCGTCATAGGACAGAAGCGCGGGCCGCCCCTCGGCGGGTTTCGAGAAATTGCACACGTTCAGCACATGCGGGCGGATCTCGCCCATCAGCTTTTGCTGGCTGCGAAGCGCCGAGCACCAGGCCCCCGACCGCTTGCCCGCCCGGGCGAAATAATCGCCGATGAAGACGCCCATGTGACGGCCGTCGCGGGTGACCTCCCAGGCGCGGGCGTCGGGGTGGTGCAGATCGACGTCGAGCGGCGCGAAATCGAGCCCGAACAGACGGTGCGCGCAGTCGAAGGCCGCCTCGATCATCCGGTCGAGCTGCAGGTAGGGTTTCAGCTCGGCCTCGTCGAGATCGTGCAGCGCCCGGCGGCGTTTCTCGGAGTAATAATGCCAGTCCCAGGGCTCGAGCGGCGCCGACAGCCCGTCTGCGACCAGCATCTGTTCAAGGATCGCCGCATCGGCTTCGGCGCGCGCCCGGGCCGGGGCCCAGACCTGCATCAGCAGATCGCGCACGTTGCCGGGCGTCCTGGCCATTTCGGTTTCCAGCACATAGGCCGCATAGCTGTCATAGCCCAGAAGCGCCGCGCGCTCGGCCCGAAGCGCCAGCGTCTCGGCCACGATGGCGCGGTTGTCGGTGGCGCCGCCGCGCGCGCCGCGCGAGGTCCAGGCCTCGTAGGCTGCCTTGCGCAAATCGCGCCGGGGCGAGAATTGCAGGAAAGGCACGATCACCGAGCGCGACAGCGTCACGACCGGGCCGTCCGCGCCGCGTTCGGTGCCCGCCGCCCGGGTGGCTTCGGCAACGAAGCCGGGCAAGCCCGCCAGATCGGCCTCGGCCAGCGGCATCGTCCAGTCACGCTCGTCGGCCAGCAGGTTCTGGGCGAAGGCGGTCGACAGCTCGGCCAGCCTTGTGTTGATTTCGCGCAGCCGCCCGCGCCCCTCTTCGGGCAGCGCCGCGCCCGCGCGGACGAAATCGCGATGCTTCAGCTCCAGCAGCCGGGCCTGTTCTGCGGTCAGATCCAGCGTCTCGCGGGCCTGCCAGACCGCGTCGATCCGTGCGAACAGCGCGCGGTTCAGCACCACATCGGACGAAAATTCAGCCAGTTTTGGTGAAAAGGCGCGTTGCAGTGCCTCGCGTTCCGGGGTCGACGAGACCGAGGCCAGCAGGAAGAAGACCGACAGCACGTCGGACAGCGCCTGGCCGGTGCGTTCCAGCGCCTCGATGGTATTGGCGAAATCGGGCGGCTCGGGGGCCTCGGCGATGGCCGCGATCTCGGCCCGGGCGTCGCTCAGCGCCTGATCGAAGGCCGGGGCGAAATCCGCGTCCGAGACGGCGGCGAAGGCGGGAAGCTCGAACGGTGCCGTGCGCGGCGCCAGCAGGGGATTGGTCATGGGGATCTCCGTTTGCCAGAAGGCATAGCCGGATCACGGCCGGGTTCAAGGCCGGCCCGGCACCGGTGTGCGTTCGCGCAGGGCGGGCAGCAGGCGGCCCGGCACGGCCAGCCGCGCCCCGATCCGCGTCCAGGCCGCCGCGACCGCCCGGTCGAAGGCGGCCAGTTTCAGCGTCGCGACCAGCCAGCCCAGCACCGCGCCGGCAAGCGTCTGCCAGATCGTGTGCCGCCCGGCGTCGATCCGCGAGGCGCCGACGAACCCGGCCGACAGCACCGCCACCGCCTGCGCGCCGGGGCTGTCGCGCAGGCAGCTTGACACCAGCGCGCTCGCGCCGAAGCTGGCCGCTGCGGTGTGCCCCGACGGGAAGCCATGGCTGCCGCCATCCGGGCGGCGATTGATCGGCCGCTGGCCGAGCGCGGCCTTGGGCAGCTTGATTCCGGCTTCGAGCAGAAGGTATCGTCCGGCATAAAGGGGGGCCTGACCGCGGGTCGCGGCGCAGACCAGCCCGGCGGCGGGCAGGGCGATCTGCAGATGGTCGCCGGTCCGGCGGGCGCGCCCGTCCGCGACAGTGACCGAAAGCAGGACCAGCGCCAGCATCGCCGAAAGAGCGGCGGGGCGCAGCAAAAGCGAGGAGGACGGCAAGCGCATGGCGAACGGGCCTGTCTCGGGAGTCAGATGCACCTTCTTTCGGCGAGATCTGTAACGGTTTGGTATAGAGTCGTGGTCCCCTGGCGTCGATCGGGACCGAAACCGGACCTTGCGGGCCAGTCTTGCCACATCTTCGGCAGGGTTACCTTGGCCATGCTTCACGACGTCCGGGCTTTCGCCCAAGTTTGCGATCACACTCTTCGCGAGCGTGATCACAAAGGCAAAAAACATCGGATGATCACGGGAATTTAGGGAAAAGGGCGTTTCGCCGCACCACGATTCCGTGCTTAGAGAACGGTAAATCGTACCAGCACGGGACAGTTTGATGAACATCCACGAATACCAGGCCAAGGCGTTGCTGCGCAGCTACGGCGCGCCGGTCTCGAAAGGGCATGTCGTCACCAAGGCCGAAGAAGCGAAGGCCATCGCGGCCGACATCGACGGGCCGATCTGGGTCGTCAAGGCACAGATCCACGCAGGCGGCCGCGGCAAGGGCCACTTCATCGAGGAAGAGGCGGGCGAGAAGGGCGGCGTGCGGCTGACCAAATCGGTCGGCGAAGCCGCCGAGGAAGCCAGGAAGATGCTGGGCCGTACCCTCGTCACCCATCAGACCGGCCCCGCGGGCAAGCAGGTCGGCCGGGTCTACATCGAGGAAGGCGCGGGCATCGACCGCGAACTGTACCTGGCCCTTCTGGTGGACCGTCAGACCAGCCGGGTGGCTTTCGTCTGCTCGACCGAGGGCGGCATGGACATCGAGGAGGTCGCCGCCAAGACCCCCGACCGCATCCTCAGCTTCTCGGTCGATCCCGTGACCGGCTATCAGGGCTATCACGGCCGCCGCATCGCCTTTGCGCTGGGGCTGACCGGCAACCAGATCAAGCAATGCGTCCGGCTGATGGGCCAGCTTTACAAGCTGTTCACCGAGAAGGATTGCGAGCTTCTGGAAATCAACCCGCTGATCGTCACCGATCAGGGCGACCTTCGCTGCCTCGACGCCAAGATGAGCTTCGACTCGAACGCGCTCTACCGGCAGGAGGACATCCTGGCGCTGCGCGACGAGACCGAGGAAGACCCCAAGGAGCTTCAGGCCTCGAAATACGACCTGAACTATATCGCGCTCGACGGCGAGATCGGCTGCATGGTCAACGGCGCGGGCCTGGCCATGGCGACGATGGATATCATCAAGCTGTACGGCGCCGAGCCCGCAAACTTCCTCGATGTGGGCGGCGGCGCCACCAAGGAGAAGGTGACCGAGGCCTTCAAGATCATCACCTCGGACCCGAACGTGAAGGGCATTCTGGTGAACATCTTCGGCGGCATCATGCGCTGCGACGTGATCGCCGAGGGTGTGGTCGCCGCGGTCAAGGAAGTCGGTCTCAAGGTGCCGCTGGTCGTGCGCCTCGAAGGCACCAATGTCGAGAAGGGCAAGGCCATCATCAATGGCTCGGGTCTCGACGTCATCGCGGCGGACGATCTGTCGGACGCGGCGCAGAAAATTGTCAAAGCGGTGAAGGGGTAAGATCCATGGCGGTTCTCGTCGACGAAAACACCAAGGTGATCTGCCAGGGCTTCACCGGCAGCCAGGGCACCTTCCATTCGGAACAGGCCATCGCCTACGGCACCCAGATGGTGGGCGGCGTCACGCCCGGCAAGGGCGGCCAGACCCATCTGGACCTGCCCGTCTTCAACTCGTGCCACGAGGCCGTGGCCAGGACCGGCGCCAACGCCTCGGTGATCTACGTCCCGCCGCCCTTCGCGGCCGACTCGATCCTCGAGGCGATCGACGCCCAGATCCCGCTGATCGTCTGCATCACCGAGGGCATCCCGGTGATGGACATGATGACCGTCAAGCGGGCGCTGGAAGGCTCGAACTCGATCCTGATCGGGCCGAACTGCCCGGGCGTCATTACACCGGACGCCTGCAAGATCGGCATCATGCCGGGCCATATCCACAAGCGCGGATCGGTCGGCGTGGTGTCGCGCTCGGGTACGCTGACCTATGAGGCGGTCAAACAGACCACCGATGTGGGGCTGGGCCAGTCGACCTGCGTCGGCATCGGCGGCGACCCGATCAAGGGCACCGAACATATCGACGTGCTGGAATGGTTCCTCGCCGATGACGAGACCCAGTCGATCATCATGATCGGCGAGATCGGCGGCTCGGCCGAAGAGGAAGCGGCCCAGTTCATCAAGGACGAGGCCAAGAAGGGCCGCAAGAAACCCGTCGCGGGCTTCATCGCCGGTCGCACGGCGCCGCCCGGACGCCGCATGGGTCATGCCGGCGCCATCGTCGCCGGTGGCAAGGGCGGGGCCGAGGACAAGATCGAGGCGATGAAATCGGCCGGGATCGTCGTGGCGGACAGCCCGGCGCATCTTGGCGAGGCGGTGCTGAAGGCGATCGGCTGAGCCCGGTCGCCGAGGGAGGCAGAATGGGCTTTGCGGCTGCCGTAAAGGTCTGTTTCAGAAAGTACTTCACCTTTTCGGGGCGGGCGTCCCGCCCCGAATACTGGTGGTTCGTCCTGTTCATGCTGCTGGGCGGTATCCTGGCCGCTGTGCTGGACGGGCTGCTGTTCTGGGGCGATGTCAGCGTCGGGGCCGAGGGTGTCTCGGCCGAAACCAGCGGGCCGCTCAACGGGCTTTTCGGTCTCGTCACCCTCGTGCCCGGGCTGGCCGCCGGTTGGCGCAGGATGCATGACAGCGGCCGCAGCGGGCTCTTTCTGCTTTATCCGCTGATCGTGCTGGTGGGCATCGCCGGTTTTGCGAATTTCATCGGTGCCTTCGATGCCGCCACCACGGGCGACGTTGCGCAGATGTTCACCGGCCTCGCGGGCGTCGTGCTTGCCCTGTCGGTCGTGGTGCTGATGATCTCGCCGCTTCTGGTGATCTGGTGGCTGACCCGCCCGTCCCAGCCCGGCCCCAACCCATACGGTCCAAACCCCCATGAGGTAGCTCCATGACCGAGCAAAGCGCGAACGACATCTTTCACAGCTCGTCCTTCCTGCAGGGGCACAATGCCGAGTATGTGGAACAGCTTTACGCCCGCTATGCCAATGACCCGAACGCGGTCGACGAGGCCTGGCAGAGGTTCTTCGCCGAGCTGGGCGACGACGAGGTTTCGGTCAAGCGCGAGGCGGCGGGGCCGAGCTGGGCCCGGCGTGACTGGCCGCCCGCGCCGAATGACGATCTGACCGCGGCGCTTGACGGGCAATGGCCGACGCCGCCCGCCCCCCGCGAGGCCAAGGCGGCCGAGGAGAAGATTCGCGAGAAGGCCAACGAAAAAGGCGTCGAGGTCACCGATGACGAGGTCAAGCGCGCGGTGCTCGACTCGATCCGGGCGCTGATGCTGATCCGGGCCTACCGGATCCGGGGCCATCTGGTGGCCGATCTCGACCCGCTGGGGCTGCGCAATCCGACGCCGCATCCCGAGCTCGACCCGGGGTCCTACGGCTTCACCGATGCCGACATGGAGCGGCCGATCTTCATCGACAACGTGCTGGGCCTGCAGGTTGCCTCGATGCGCGAGATCCTCGCCATCGTGCAGCGGACCTATTGCGGCACCTTCGCGCTGCAATACATGCATATCTCGGACCCCGAACAGTCGTCCTGGCTGAAGGAGCGGATCGAGGGCTATGGCAAGGAAATCAAGTTCACCCGCGAGGGTCGGCGCGCGATCCTGAACAAGCTGGTCGAGGCCGAGGGCTTCGAGAAGTTCCTGCATGTGAAATACATGGGCACCAAGCGCTTCGGCCTCGACGGCGGCGAGGCGCTGATCCCGGCGATGGAACAGATCATCAAGCGGGGCGGCGCGCTGGGCCTGAAGGAAATCGCCATCGGCATGCCCCACCGCGGGCGCCTCTCGGTGCTGGCCAACGTGATGGGCAAGCCCTACCGCGCGATCTTCAACGAATTTCAGGGCGGCAGCTTCAAGCCCGAGGATGTCGACGGCTCGGGTGACGTGAAATACCACCTCGGCGCGTCATCCGACCGCGAATTCGACGGCAACACGGTGCACCTGTCGCTGACCGCGAACCCCTCGCACCTCGAGGCGGTGAACCCCGTGGTGCTGGGCAAGACCCGCGCCAAGCAGGCGCAGATGAACGATCATGACCGCAAGCAGGTCCTGTCGGTCCTTCTGCACGGTGACGCGGCCTTCGCGGGGCAGGGCGTGGTGGCGGAATGTTTCGGGCTGTCGGGGCTGGTTGGCCACCGCACCGGCGGCACCATCCATATCGTCGTGAACAACCAGATCGGCTTCACCACGGCGCCGCATTTCTCGCGGTCCTCGCCCTATCCGACCGACATCGCGCTGATGGTCGAGGCGCCGATCTTCCACGTCAACGGAGACGACCCCGAGGCGGTGGTGCATGCGGCCAAGGTCGCCACCGAGTTCCGCCAGAAATTCGGCAAGGACGCGGTGCTGGACATCTTCTGCTACCGCCGCTTCGGCCATAACGAGGGGGATGAACCGATGTTCACCAACCCCCTGATGTATCAGAAGATCAAGAAGCATAAGACCACGCTGCAGCTTTACACCGAGCGGCTGGTCGAGGACGGGCTGATCCCCGAGGGCGAGATCGAGGACATGAAGGCCGCCTTCCAGTCCCATCTCAACGAGGAATTCGAAGCCGCCAAGGAATACAAGCCCAACAAGGCCGACTGGCTCGACGGGCGCTGGTCGCATATCCAGCGCGGCGGCGGCGACGACTATCAGCGCGGCGACACCGCGATCGGCGAGGAAACCCTGCAGGAGCTGGGCCAGGCCCTGACCGCGCCGCCCGAGGGCTTCGAGGTCCACAAGACCGTGGGCCGCCTGCTTGACGCCAAGAAAGAGATGTTCGCGACCGGCAAGGGCTTCGACTGGGCGACCGCCGAGGCGATGGCCTTCGGCAGTCTGCTGACCGAGGGCTATCCGGTGCGGCTGGCCGGTCAGGACAGTGCCCGCGGCACCTTCAGCCAGCGCCATTCCGCGCTGATCGACCAGAACAGCGAGGAGCGCTATTATCCGCTGAACCACATCCGCAAGGGGCAGGCGAAATACGAGGTCATCGACTCGATGCTCTCGGAATATGCCGTCTTGGGCTTCGAATACGGCTACAGCCTCGCCGAGCCCAATGCGCTGGTGATGTGGGAAGGCCAGTTCGGCGATTTCGCCAATGGCGCGCAGATCATGTTCGACCAGTTCATCAGCTCGGGCGAACGCAAGTGGCTGCGGATGTCGGGGCTGGTGGTGCTGCTGCCGCATGGCTATGAAGGGCAGGGGCCGGAACACAGCTCTGCCCGGCTCGAACGCTTCCTGCAGATGTCGGCCGAGGATAACTGGATCGTCGCCAACTGCTCGACGCCCGCCAACTACTTCCACATCTTGCGCCGCCAGCTGCATCGCAGCTTCCGCAAGCCGCTGATCCTGATGACGCCGAAATCGCTGCTGCGGCACCGGCTGGCGGTGTCCGAAGCGCAGGACTTCGTCACCGGGTCGTCGTTCCACCGGGTGCTGTGGGACGATGCCGATGCGGGCCGCGCCTCCGACACCCGGCTCAAGCCCGACGATCAGATCCGGCGCGTGGTGATCTGTTCGGGCAAGGTCTATTACGACCTGCTGGAAGAACGCGACGCCCGCGGCATCGACGATGTCTATCTGATGCGGCTCGAACAGTTCTATCCGTTCCCGGCGCTCAGCCTCGTCAAGGAACTGGGCCGCTTCCGCGATGCCGAAGTCGTCTGGTGTCAGGAAGAGCCCAAGAACCAGGGCGGCTGGACCTTCATCGAGCCCAATCTCGAATGGGTCCTGACCCGCATCAACGCCAAGCACGGCCGGCCCCGCTATGCGGGCCGTCCCGCCGCCGCCTCGCCGGCCACGGGCCTCGCCAGCACGCATAAGGCACAACAAGCCGCGCTCGTGAACGACGCGCTGACCATCGAAGGATAATCGCCATGTCCACAGAAGTCCGTGTTCCGACGCTCGGGGAAAGCGTCACCGAGGCCACCGTCGCCACCTGGTTCAAGAAGCCCGGCGATGTTGTCGAGGCCGACGAGATGCTTTGCGAGCTGGAAACCGACAAGGTGACGGTCGAGGTGCCCGCCCCTGCTGCGGGGACCCTGTCCGAGATCGTCGCCGCCGAAGGCGAAACCGTGGGCGTCGATGCGCTTCTGGCCACCATCGCCGAGGGCGCCGCCGCGCCCGCGCCGAAATCGAACGGCGGCGCCCCCGCCTCGGCCCCGGCTGCCGAGGCCGCCACCGAAGAGGTGCCGGTGATGGTGCCGACCCTGGGCGAAAGCGTGACCGAGGCCACCGTCTCGACCTGGTTCAAGCAGGCCGGCGACACGGTCGAGCGCGACGAGATGCTCTGCGAGCTGGAAACCGACAAGGTCTCGGTCGAGGTGCCCGCCCCCGCCTCGGGCGTGCTGAAGGACATCCTCGCGGGCGAGGGCACCACCGTCGAGGCGGGCGGCCAGCTGGCCGTGCTGCTGGCGGGCGAAGGTGCTGCCTCTGCCCCGGCGGCAAGTCCGGCCCCCGCGCAGGGCGCCGGCGGCGGCAAGGATGTCGAGGACGCCCCCTCGGCCAGGAAGCTGATGGCCGAAAAGGGCCTGACCGCGGCCGAGGTCGCGGGCACCGGCCGCGACGGGCGCATCATGAAGGAAGACGTGCTGAAGGCCGCCTCGGCTCCGAAACCGGCCGCCGCCGCGCCCCGCGCGCCCGAGGCCCCCAAGCCCGCCGCCATCCCGGACGCGGCCCGCGCGCCGATCCCCGCCGAGGATGCCGAGCGCGAGGAACGGGTCAAGATGACCCGGCTTCGCCAGACCATCGCCCGCCGACTGAAGGACGCCCAGAACAGCGCCGCGATGCTGACCACCTATAACGAGGTGGACATGTCCGGCGTGATGGCGCTCCGGAAGGAATACAAGGACCTCTTCGAGAAGAAGCACGGGGTGAAACTGGGCTTCATGTCCTTCTTCACCAAGGCCTGCTGCCACGCGCTGTCCGAGGTGCCCGAGGTCAACGCCGAGATCGACGGCACCGACATCGTCTACAAGCGCTTCGTCCATATGGGCATCGCGGTCGGCACGCCCTCGGGGCTGGTGGTGCCGGTGCTGCGCAATGCCGATTCGATGAGCTTCGCCGAAATCGAGAAGCGGATCGCCGAAATGGGCACCCGCGCCCGTGACGGCAAGCTGTCGATGGCCGAGATGCAGGGCGGCACGTTCACCATTTCGAACGGCGGGGTCTATGGCTCGCTGATGTCTTCGCCGATCCTGAACCCGCCGCAATCGGGCATCCTCGGCATGCACAAGATCCAGGACCGCCCGATGGTCGAGGGCGGCCAGATCGTGATCCGTCCGATGATGTATCTGGCGCTCAGCTACGATCACCGCATCGTCGACGGCAAGGGCGCGGTCACCTTCCTCGTCCGCGTCAAGGAAGCGCTGGAAGACCCGAGACGGCTGCTGATGGATTTGTGAGGCAATGTCGGGCGATACCGGACTGAAGCCCGGCGAGGTGTATTGGGTGATAGGCGTCAAGGACGCCTATCACGCTGCCACTGGATGCCTGGATTTCAATTCGCGGGACGCCCGCAAGTGGTTCAACGAAAGGGGATATTCCGTGTTCAAACTGGAACGCCCCATTGACGAGACTGCCGTAGACCGAGAGGATCCATGACCCCCGAACTCGCCGCTCTCGCCGCCACCGCCGTCATCCACCTTGCCGCCGTGCTCTGGTCCCAGCGCGCGCTCGAGGCCGATGTGGGGCGCGACGGCAATACCGGCCCCCGCGACGATATCGCGGACCGGCTGTCGCCCCTGACCCTCCGCCTGCGCCGGGCGCTGGCAAATCATGTCGAGAATACCGGGCTTTTCGTGATCGCCGTCGTTCTGGTGCAGTTCACCGGCTCCAATGGCTGGCTCACCGGGCTTGCCGCCTGGATCTTCGTCGCCGCCCGCGCGCTTTACCTGCCCGCCTATGCCTTCGGCTGGGTGCCCTGGCGGTCCGTCATCTTCATGGCTGGGCTTCTGGCCTGTTTCGCCATGATCCTCGCCAGCATCTTCTGAGGCCCGCATGACCCCCGAACTCACCGCCCTCGCCCTCGCGATCCTCGTCCAGGCCGTGCAATTCGTCCTCATGGCGATCCCCGCCAACATGGAGCTTGGCACGGAATATACCACGAGCCCCCGCGACACGCCCCCCGACCAGCAGCTCTCGCGCCGGACCGGACGGATGCAGCGGGCACTGAACAACCATTTCGAGGGGCTGATCCTCTTCACCGCAGCGGTGGTCCTCGTCACCGTCTCGGGCCAGTCGAGCTGGTTCACCGCGCTCTGCGCCTGGATCTACCTGATCGCCCGCATCGCCTATGTGCCCGCCTATGTCCGGGGCTGGGTGCCGGCACGCTCGATGATCTGGGCCGCGGGCTTTGCCGCGACCGTCCTGATGACGCTCGCCAGTCTGATATGAACT
>NZ_QNVX01000067.1:94643-150356 GCF_003314725.1 Rhodovulum sp. BSW8 | reverse complement strand
CCCCCGCCGCCATCCCAACACCCGCCCGTAAAGGAGGCCCCGAATGGCAAGCTATGATGTGATCGTGATCGGCTCCGGCCCGGGAGGCTATGTCTGTGCCATCCGCTGCGCCCAGCTTGGCCTGAAAACCGCCTGTGTCGAAGGCCGCGAAACGCTGGGCGGCACCTGCCTGAACGTGGGCTGCATCCCCTCCAAGGCGCTTCTGCACGCCTCGCACCAGCTGCACGAGGCCCAGCACAATTTCGAGAAGATGGGCCTGAAGGGCAAGCCGCCCTCGGTCGACTGGGCGCAGATGCTGTCCTACAAGGACGACGTCATCGGCCAGAACACCAAGGGGATCGAATTCCTGTTCAAGAAGAACAAGATCGACTGGCTCAAGGGCTGGGGCTCGATCCCCGAGGCGGGGCTGGTCAAGGTGGGCGACGAGACCCACAAGGCCAAGCATATCGTCATCGCCAGCGGGTCCGAAGCCTCGAGCCTGCCGGGCATCGAGATCGACGAGAAGACGATCGTCACCTCGACCGGCGCGCTGGCGCTGCCGAAGGTGCCGAAGAAGATGATCGTGATCGGCGCGGGCGTGATCGGGCTGGAACTGGGCTCGGTCTACGCGCGCCTCGGGGCCGAGGTTACGGTGCTGGAATATCTCGACCAGATCACCCCCGGCATCGACACCGAGGTTGCCCGCAGCTTCCGCTCGCTCCTCAAGCGTCAGGGGCTCGACATCGTCACCGGCGCGGCGGTCCAGTCGGCCGAGGCGCTGAAGACCAAGGCCAAGGTCGCCTACAAGCTGCGCAAAGACGACAGCGAACACATGCTCGACGCCGACGTCGTGCTGGTCGCGACCGGCCGCAAGCCTTTCACCGACGGGCTCGGGCTCGACGCGCTGGGCCTGCAGCTGACCAAGCGCGGCCAGATCGCGACCGATGCCCATTACAAGACCTCGGTCGACGGCATCTACGCGATCGGCGACGTGATCGAGGGGCCGATGCTCGCCCACAAGGCCGAGGACGAGGGCATGGCCGTGGCCGAGATCCTTGCCGGACAGGCGGGCCATGTGAATTACGGCGTGATCCCCGGCGTCATCTACACCCATCCCGAGGTCGCCGCCGTCGGCCAGACCGAGGACAGCCTCAAGGAAGCGGGCCGCGCCTACAAGGTCGGCAAGTTCTCCTTCATGGGCAACGGCCGGGCCAAGGCCAATTTCGCCGCCGACGGTTTCGTCAAGATCCTCGTCGATGCCGAAACCGACCGCATCCTCGGCGCCCATATCCTCGGGCCGTCGGCGGGCGACCTGATCCACGAGATCTGCGTCGCGATGGAATTCGGCGCCGCGGCCGAGGACATCGCCCGCACCTGCCACGCCCATCCGACCTATTCGGAAGCGGTGCGCGAGGCGGCGCTCGCTTGCGGCGACGGCCCGATCCACAGCTGAGGACGGGGCAGGATCCGCAAGGGGCGGTGGCCGAACCGGGCCGCCGCCCCTCGTCATGCCAGGGAGCATGACGGCCCGCCCGGCTTGGGGGAACGCGACCTGCGAGCCAAAGCGTTCTACGGCCTTGCCTTCGGTGTCCGTCGCGCCCGGTGCGGAAAATTGCGGGGTGCGTGCCGCCTTGGTTCCGGCCGACCATGGCAAGATCGCCGGAGGCGCTCTGGCCGCACCATCGGGGCTGTCAGGGCGTCGATGCGGCCGCCTCTCGCAAAGCCGATATGAGGGCCTTGGATCTCATCGGCCATCGCCGGGCGCCCAAGGCGACTGACCGCCAGGCGCCCGATAGCGAACGACCCGCGATTGGCGGGCCGTCTTTCCTGGCGGTGGCCGGAGGCCCGGCGCTTCCGGAGCCCGCTATTTCATGAAGACATAGGTGCCCGGCGCGGGGCAAAGCGGCGGCAGACCGGCATCGGGCGCCCCCATGGCGGGCGGGGCCGCCTCGGCCGGGCCGGTCTTGCCGGCCAGCCAGCGCGCCCATTCCGGCCACCAGGACCCCTCGGTCGCCGGATGGCGGGCATACCAGCTGTCGGGGTCGGTATAGCGGGTCTCGGGCGTCCGGCAGCCGATCCGGTAATGGCGGCCCTTGTGACCGGGCTCGGACAGGATGCCGCCGTTATGGCCGCCCTTGGTCAGCACGAAGGTCAGCTCGTTCTGGGTGAAAAGCGCCACCTTGTAGACCGAATGCCAGGGGGCGATATGGTCCTTCTCGGTACCGATCACGAACATCGGCGCGCGGATGTCCTTCAGCGCGATCACCTGGCCCTCGACCGCGAACCGGCCCGAGGTCAGCCGGTTGTCGAGGAAAAGCGCGCGCAGATAGTCGGAATGCATCTTCGCGGGCATCCGCGTCGCGTCGGCGTTCCAGACCGTGATGTCGAAGGCCTCGTCCTCCTTGCCCATCAGGTAGCGGCTCACGGCGCGGGTCCAGACCAGATCCTCGTCCCTCAGCGCCCGGAACGCGCCCGCCATCTGTTCCTGCGCCAGATAGCCCTGGTCCCACATCATGTCCTCGAGGAAGGCCACCTGGCTTTCGTCGAGAAAGAGCATCAGCTCGCCCGCTTCGGTGAAATCGGTCTGTGCCGCCAGCAGCGTGATCGACCCCAGCCGGTCGTCGCCGTCCCGCGCCATGGTGGCGGCGGCGATCGACAGGATAGTGCCGCCGAGGCAATAGCCGCAGGCATGGATCTTCTGCCCGGGCATGACCTTGCCGACCGCGTCGAGCGCGGCCATCACGCCGTCGCGGCGGTAATCGTCCAGCGACACGTCGCGATAATCGGCCGAGGGGTTCACCCAGGACATCGCAAAGACGGTGAAGCCCTGCGCGACCAGATAGCCGATCAGCGAGTTTTCCGGGCTGAGGTCGAGGATGTAGTATTTCATGATCCAGGCGGGCACGATCAGCACCGGCTCGGGATGCACCTTTTCGGTGCGGGGGGCGTACTGGATCAGCTCGAACAGCTCGTTGCGAAAGACCACCTGACCCTCGGTGACCGCGAGGTTGCGGCCCACGGCGAAGCCGCTCGCTGTCTCGGCGGGGGTGGCGGTGGCCTGGGCGCGGATGTCCTCGGCCAGGTGGCGCATCCCCTGCATCAGGTTGCCGCCGCCGGTGCGGACGGTTTCCTGCAGGATCTCGGGGTTGGTCAGCGGCACGTTCGAGGGCGACAGCACGTCCAGCATCTGCCGCGCCATGAAGGCGACCCGGTCGCTGTTGTGCGGGTCGGTGCCGCGGGCCGGTTCGGCGGCGGCATCCCACCAGTCCTGCGCGGCCAGGAACGCCTGCTGCCAGATCGAGAAGGGCGGGGTCGACCAGCCGGGATGGGAAAAGCGGTGATCCTCGGCGCGGGGGCGGAACGGCGGGTCGTCCCGCGTCAGGCCGGCGGCATGCGCCGCCAGCTTGGCGCCGTTGCGCATCGCGCGCTCGGCCAGTTCCATCTGGCGGCCCGGGGCGCGGGCCAGATGGCTGGCCCAGTCGGCCCAGGCGGCGGCTGCCGCGTTCAGCGAGGCCCCCGAGGTCATCCGCGCCAGCATCGCGCGTCCGGCCCGGTCGGCGGTTTCGTAGGGGTGGTCGTGTTTCGGATGGCCGTTCGGTGCGGTCATGCCCTGCCTCTCTGTCGCTCGATCCGTCGCCGGTCTGACAGGCCGGCGTGTCGTCTCCGCGATAGCAACGCGGCGCTGCAGCGACAATCCTCCCGCAACGTCACAGGAAAACGCCCCGAACCGGGGTTCGAGGCGTTTCGCGATCACAGATGCGATCTTGTCCTTGTGCGGCGCTCAGCCCTGACGGGCCTTGTAGCGGCGCTGGGTCTTGTTGATGACATAGACCCGGCCCTTGCGGCGCACAACGCGGCAGTCGCGATGACGCTGCTTGAGCGAGCGGAGCGAGTTGCGGACCTTCATCGGCCTTCTCCTCATGTCGCGGCGCGTCCGTGCGCCTCGTGGGTTTCAAGGGCTGACCCTGGGCATGCACCGCAGGGGCAGAAACTCTATGGTGGGCGGTACTGGGATCGAACCAGTGACCCCTACGATGTCAACGTAGTGCTCTACCGCTGAGCTAACCGCCCGGTCTCCGATGCATTCCCGCCTGCCCGAAAGAAAACGGACGCGGGCGGGACCGCGTCGGTTCGCAGGTCTATAAAAGGAGTCGGAGGAGGGTGCAAGGGCTTTTGGTCGGCCGCGAAATACCGTTATAAACATTCGAAGGAGGACGTGGCGGCGTGCAGGCGTTCAAGCTTTTCCGGCCGGACTGGCCGACCACCAGCGTTGTATTTTCCTCGCCCCATAGCGGGCGGGACTATTCTTGGTCGTTCCTGCGCCAGACGGTGCTGGACGAACGTGCGGTGCGGTCGTCCGAGGATGCCTTCGTCGATTTGCTGTTTTCCGATGCGCCGGAGCATGGCGCGCCGCTGATCGTGGCCTCGGCCCCGCGCGCCTATGTCGATCTGAACCGCGCGGCCGAGGAACTCGACCCTGCCGTCATCGACGGGGCGCGGCTGGCCGGACACAATCCGCGGATCAGCTCGGGGCTGGGGGTGATCCCCCGGGTCGTGGCAAACGGTCGCGCCATCTATCGCGGCAAGATCGCCCTGACCGAGGCCGAGACCCGGATCGAGACTTGCTGGCGGCCCTATCACCGGCAACTCGAATCGCTGGTCGAGGAGGCGCTGGCCCGGTTCGGCGAATCGATATTGATCGACTGTCACTCGATGCCGCGCGAAGCCATCGAAAGCGCACGGGCGGGCGGGCGGCCACGTCCCGAGGTCGTTCTGGGCGACCGGTTCGGCACTTCGGCCGGGGGCGAGATCGTCGACCGGATCGAGCAGGCCTTTTCCAATGCGGGGCTCAGGGTCGGGCGCAACGCGCCCTTTGCCGGGGCCTATATCACCCAGCGCTATGGCCTGCCCTCGCGGCGGCGCCACGCGGTTCAGGTCGAGATCGACCGCTCGCTTTACATGGACGAGGCCACGGTGCGCCCGAATGCCGATTTCGACGCGGTGCGGCGGCTTCTGGGCCAGGTGGTCGGCACGCTGACCCAGATTGGCCGCCCGGGCGAGGTGCCGCTGGCCGCCGAATAGCGCGACCTTCGGAAGGGGACGCTCTCAGACGAAATCCGACCGGCGGAAGAGGCTGCGCACGATGGTCAGCCCGGCACCGATCGCGCCGATGGTGAAGGCCACCCGCAGCCCGGCCGAGGCGGTCATGCCCAGCGTTTCGGCGGCGGTCGCCGGGTCCTCGGCGGTCAGGGTCAGAAGGCCGATGATGCATTGCGTGGCCGCCCCGCCCGGGATCATCGGGATGCAGCCCGCCACCGCCAGCGCGGTGCCCATCCGCGCCACCCGAAGCCGCGGCAGGGACAGGATCTCGACCCCCAGCGCGACCGCAGCGGCGGCGGCGAAAGAGGCGGCCTCGAGGCTCCAGCCCAGATCCATGCCGACGGTGCGCACCGCCAGCGCCAGCGCGCCGGCCGCCGCCGCCCAGACCAGCCGGACCCAGCCGAAGTTGAACAGGACCCCGAACCCCGCCGCCGCGACCGCGCCGAAGATCGCCTGATGCAGAACCGACCGCTGCGGCTCGAAGATCTGGTCGGGCAGGGCCGGGACCAGAAGCCGCGCGGCCGAGATCCCGACCGTGATGAAGACGAGGATCATCCCGACGGTCACAAAGCGCGCGCTGCCGGTGGTCGGATGACCCTCCATGATGTCGGTCTGCGCGTTCATCGCGGGGACCCCGGGCACCAGCAGCAGCACCGCTGCCGTCATCGCCGTCTCGATCATGTGGCTGCCCGCCGGGATCGCCAGCAGCCCCGCGAGGCTGGCCGCGAGGCAGGCGACGAGGGCGGTCAGCACAAAGGTGTTGGTGCCCCGGCGCAGCAGGCTGACCCGGACCCATTGCGCGGCGGTGCTGGCCGCCAGCACCGGTCCGAACGCCGCCCAGTCGACCCCCAGCAGCCGCCCGAAGGCGGCGCAGGCGATGCCCGCGGCCAGCGCGATCACCACCCGCGGGTGGTGCGGCGTCCCGGCTTTCAGCCTGGTCAGCGCCTCGCGGACCTGCTCTGCGGTCTGGCCGCCCTTCTCGACCTCGACGCAGAGATCGCGGATGGCATGGTTCAGCCGCATGTTGACCCCATGCCCGCCAGTGCCGGTCATCCGGGTGATGGTGTTCTCGCCATGGGTGACGGTGATCGCGAGCGAGGCAAAGCCGATCCGCGCATGCACCTCTTCGGCGCCGAGTCCCTCGGCGATCTTGCGCATCCCCTCCTTGACCAGAAGCGATTTGCCCCCCGTTTCGGTCAGCAGCACACCGGCCTGCAGCGCGGTCATCGCGATCTGTTCGAGGTGTCGGTGCCGCAGCACCACCGGGTCCGAGCTTCGTGTCATGCCCGCCTGCCTGTGCGCAATGGTTCGTGCCCTCCCAATTGTGGTCCTGCCGCCCGAGGGCAAGGCCATTTTGCGCGTCCCGGCGCAAGACCGGGCTGGGCTCGACCCGGTATCGACTAAAAACAGTCTTGATTTCCATGATTTGGCTGCAATTCCGGCCGCAGCGCAGCACCCGGCCGTGGCACCTCCTCCGGTCTGGGCAGGGGCATCCCGGACGGACGGCAGGCATGAGCATCGAGCATCCCGAGAAGATCGGACTTGGCACCTGGGACCGCGATTCCCTGGGCAGCGCGCTGAACGACCTCGAAAGCGTCGGGGTCGCCTGGTATTACACCTGGTCGGACTGGGCGCTTTACGATGCCGATCCCGCGCCCGGGACCGTCGAGTTCGTCGGCATGACCTGGGACGAGCGGCTGGTGACGCCCGAAGCGCTGGAGCGCATCCGGGCCTCGGGGGCGACGGCGCTTCTGGGGTTCAACGAGCCCGACCTCGACCGCCAGGCGGACATGAGCGTCGCGCAGGCGCTGGATCTCTGGGCGGCGCTGGCGGCGACCGGGCTGCGGCTTGGCTCGCCCGCCGCCTCGCTGGACCAGACGCTGGGCGAGGGGTCCTGGCTCGGCCGGTTCGTGGCAGGGGCCGAGGCGCGCGGCCAGACTGTCGATTTCATCGCCGTGCACTACTATTCCGACAGTGGCGACGTGGCCGAGTTCGAGGCCTGGCTGAAGGCCGTCCATGACCAGTATGACAAGCCGGTCTGGGTGACCGAATGGGTGCTGGCCGACTGGACCGGCGCGCGCAGCTTCAGCGCCGCCGACCAGGCCGCCTTCGCCCGGGCCGCGACCGAGATGATGGACGATCTGGACTTCGTCGAACGGCATGCCTGGTTTGCCGCCTGTGAGGGCGGCGACGGCTGGTATCTGAACAGCGGGCTCTTCGACGCGGCGGGCAACCTGACCGAGGTGGGGCGGACCTTCGCCCAGCTGACCGCGCCCGGGGCGCCGCCTCCGATCGCCGGGGGCGCGGGTGACGACCGGCTGACCGGCACCGCGGGGGCCGAGCTGGTCCTGGGCGGCGCGGGCGACGACCTGCTTTCGGGCGGCGGCGGCGCCGACACCCTGCGGGGCGAGGCGGGCAACGACACGTTGCAGGGCGGGACCGGGGGCGATCGGCTGGAGGGCGGCACCGGCAACGATCTTTACGTGGTCCTGTCGGCGGCAAGCACGCTGATCGAGCGTCCGGGCGAGGGCTGGGACCGCGTTTCGGCCAGCCTCAACTGGGTGCTGGGCGATCATGTCGAGCAGCTGACCCTGACCGGCGGCGCAGCGCTTGACGGCACCGGCAATGCGCTGGGCAACGTCCTGACCGGCACCGGCGCGGCCAACCGCCTGGACGGGCGGGAGGGCGACGACACTTTGCAGGGCGGCGCGGGCGAGGATTGGCTGCTGGGCGGCGCGGGCCACGACCGGCTGTGGGGCGGGGCCGGGGCCGACCTGCTGGAGGGCGGGGCGGGCGATGACATCTATGCGGTCGACACCCCCGGCGACCGGACGTTCGAGCGGCCGGGCGAGGGCTGGGACCGGGTCTGTGCCAGCGTCAGCTGGACGCTTGGCGATCATGTCGAACAGCTGACGCTGGGCGGCGGCGCCGCGCTTGACGGCACCGGCAATGCGCTGGCCAACGTCCTGACCGGCAACGGCGCGGCCAACCTCCTGGACGGGCGGGGTGGCCACGACACCCTGCAGGGCGCCGGCGGCAACGACACGCTTCAGGGCGGGGCGGGGGGCGACTGGCTGCTGGGCGGCGCGGGCCACGACCGGCTGTGGGGCGGGGCCGGGGCCGACCTGCTGGAGGGCGGGGCGGGCGATGACATCTATGCGGTCGACACCCCCGGCGACCGGACGTTCGAGCGGCCGGGCGAGGGCTGGGACCGGGTCTGTGCCAGCGTCAGCTGGACGCTTGGCGATCATGTCGAACAGCTGACGCTGGGCGGCAGCGCCGCGCTTGACGGCACCGGCAACGCCCTGGCCAACGTCCTGATCGGCAATGCGGGGGCCAGCTACCTTTGCGGGCTTGGCGGGCGGGACACGCTGTCGGGCGGGGCGGGCGACGACGGGCTTGTGGGCGGCGCCGGGGACGACCGGCTTTGGGGCGGGGCGGGCAACGACTGGCTCGACGGCGGCGAGGGGGCCGACCTGCTGGATGGCGGGGCGGGGTCCGACCTGCTGATCGGCGGCGCCGGGGCCGATCTTTTCATCTTCACCGGCGGCTGGGACCGGATCGCGGATTTCGAGGACGATCTCGATACGCTCAGGCTCGACCACGCGCTTTGGGGGGGCACGCCGCCCGATCTGGCCGGGGTGCCGGGCCTTGCCAGCGTGACCGGCGCCGGTCTGATGTTCGATTTCGGTGCCGGAAACGGGATCGTGGTCGAGGGGATCTCTTCGGTCTGGGCGCTGATCGACGATCTGCAGATCGTCTGAGCGCCCAGACCCGTCATGTCGGGGCCGGACCGGCGCGCCTCAGCGCAGCCGGTCGATCTGGTCGGGATGGATCTGCCCGAGCCAGGTTTCGGTCAGCGGCTTGCCGTCGCGCGCCAGATAGGCCCGCAGGTCCACCGTCCCGGTGCCGGGCGGCGCCTTGAGGTCGAACACCATCCGCCAGCGATCGGTGCCCACCACCGGCAGCACATAGGGGTTGATCAACTCGACGCCCTCTGGCGCAGAGACCTCGGGCAGGATCCCGTCCTTCCGGGTCAGCCCGTCCAGCGCGGGGCCCTCGAAATCGACCACCACCTTGATCTGGTTCTCGGGCCGGGGCTGGCCGGGCACGCCGCCATTGCCGATCCGGGTCGCGACGGTATGGGCCAGCTTCATCTCGACCGGCGGGGTCGCGGTCCAGTGCAGACGGTAGGAAAAGTCCATTTCGTCGCCTGCCTGCGGCGCGGTTTCGGGATTCCAGAAGGCCACGATATTGTCGAAGATCTCGTCATCGGTCGGGATCTCGATCAGCTGCACGGCACCGGCGCCCCAGGGTGAGGTCGGTTCGACCCAGACCGCGGGGCGCTTGTCGTAGAACACCCCGTCATCCTGGTAATTGTCGAAATCGCGATCCCGCTGGATCAGCCCGAAGCCCTTGATGTCGCGGTCGAAATAGCTCGACGTCACGACCCGGTCGGGGTTGTTCAGCGGGCGCCAGATATGTTCGCCCGACCCGGTCTCGATCATCAGCCCGTCGGTATCATGCACCTCGGGGCGCCAGTCCGCGGACTGGAAGCGGTTGCTTTCGGAATACCAGAACATCGAGGTGAGGGGCGCGATCCCCAGCCGCTCGACCGGGGCGCGGAAGAAGAGCTTGGCGGTGATGTCCATCACCTGCCCCTGTCCGGGCCGGTCGCGCAGCACCATCCGGTAGGCGCCCGCGACGCTTGGCCCGTCCATCAGCGCGTTGACGACGGTGCGGCCGTCCCCGGCGGGTTCGAGATAGAATTCGGTAAAGCGCGGGAATTCCTCGGGCACCGACATGCCGGTATTCAGCGCGATGCCGCGTGCCGACAGCCCGTATTGCTTCAGCGCTCCGTCCGAACGGAAATAGGCCGCGCCCAGAAACGAGATCCAGTCGGATTTCATGTCGGGCCGCATCAGGCGGAACCCGGCAAAGCCCGCATCGGGCTTCAGCGCATGGGCCGGGCTGTCTTCGGGCATGTCGAAATAGTCGGTGTTGTAGACCACCTCGCGGGCGGCGCCGTCCTCGACCAGGAAGATCTTCACCGGCTGGCGGAAATAGGTGCCCAGATGGAAGAACTGCGCCGGGGTACCCCCCAGCATGAGCGAGGCCTCGGGGCGGAACCGGATCTTCCAGTGTTCGTCATAGTCGATCTTTTGCAGCACGTCGGCCTGATGCACCGGCGTCGGCACGTAAGGCTGGGCGGCCAGCGCGGCGGCGCGGGCGGCCAGCACGTCGTAGCTGAAGGCCGCGGGGGCGGCCAGAACCGGACCCGAAAGCGCCGGCGTGGTGCCGGGGGGCGCGGGGACCCGATCGGCCGAGGCCAGGGGGGCAAGCGCGACGGACGTGGCGGCGGCGAAGAGGACACTCGTCAGAAGGCGGTAGGCGGTCGGGCGGACAGTCGGCACGATGGGCTCCTTGGCGGCGGCCCCGGCGGGGCGTCGTCCGAGGGATGTGGTGGATTCGCGGGCCAAATCAAGCTGAAGATCGGGTCTTGGGCGGTGCCGCGCCGCGATGCCGCCGGGCGGGCGGCTGGTGGCCCGGGGACGGAAAGAGGGCCGGGCTTTGCCGCCCGGCCCTTCGGGTCGGCGTCAGATCGTCCGTGCCGACATCTCGCGGGCGATATGGTCGGCCTGACGGATCGCCAGCGCGACGATGGTCAGGGTCGGGTTCTCGGCCGCGCCGGTGGTGAATTGCGAGCCGTCCGAGACGAAGAGGTTCGACACGTCATGGGTCTGCCCCCAGCGGTTCACCACGCCGTCCCTCGGGTTCTCCGACATCCGGTTGGTGCCGAGGTTGTGGGTCGAGGGATAGGGCGGAGTCGGGAAGGTGCGGGTCGCGCCCACCGCCTCGTAGATCGCGCGGCCCTGAGCATAGGCATGGGCACGCATCGCGCGGTCGTTCGGGTGATCGTCGAAATGCACATCGACCACCGGCAGGCCGTGCTGGTCGGTCACGTCGTGGTTGAGCGTGACGCGGTTGGTTTCCTGCGGCATGTCCTCGCCGACGATCCACATGCCCGCCATGGTCTCGTAGGCGTCGAGCGCCGAGGTGAATTCGCGCCCCCAGCCGCCCGGGTCGAGGAAGGCGGCCATGAAGGGCAGCCCGAGGCTCAGGGTTTCCAGCTCGTAGCCGCCGACGAAGCCGCGCGAGGGATCGTGGCGCGCCTCGTCGCGGACGATCCCGGCCATGGTCGTGCCGCGCCACATCCTGACCGGCTTTTCGAAGGTCCCATAGACCGACCCGGTCATGTGCCGCATGTAGTTGCGCCCGACCTGACCCGAGGAATTGGCCAGCCCGTCGGGGAACATCGACGAGGCCGAATTGAGCAGAAGCCGCGGGCTTTCGAACGAGTTCCCGGCGACGCAGACGATCCGCGCCTTCTGCATCTGCAGGTTGCCCTCGGCGTCGAAATACTCGACCCCGGTCACCTTGCCGGCCGCGTCATGCAGGATGCGCGCGGCATGCGACCGGTCGCGGACCTCGAGATTGCCGGTCTCTTCGCCGCGCGGGATGTCGGTATAGGCCGAGGACCATTTGGCGCCCCATTTGCAGCCCTGGAAACAGAACCCCGTCTGCTGGCAGCTGACGCGCCCGTCGCGCTCGACCGAGTTGATCGCCATCCGGCCGGTGCTGACCTCCTTGTAGCCAAGCGCCAGCGCGCCTGCCTCGAAGACCTTGTAGTTGTTGTTCCCCGGCAGGCCGGGCAGGCCGTTGGTGCGGGTCACGCCAAGCTTCTTCTCGGCCAGATCGTACCAGGGCGTCATCTCGGCCGCGTCGATCGGCCAGTCGAGAAGGTTCGCGCCCTGGACCGGGCCATAGGTGGTCTTGCCCTTCCACTCATGCTCCTGAAACCTCAGCGAGGCCCCGGCCCAGTGGGTCGTGGTGCCGCCCACCGCCTTGACGATCCAGGCGGGCAGGGCCGGGAAATCGCGCGCCACGCGCCAGTCGCCCGAGGTGGTGCGCGGGTCGGTCCAGGCAAGCTGGCCGAAGCTTTCCCATTCGTCGTTGATGAAATCCTCGGGCATGTAGCGCCCGCCGGCCTCGAGTGCCACGACCTTGATGCCCTTCTGGGCCAGTTCGTTGGCCAGCACCCCGCCGCCCGCGCCGGTGCCGATGATGACGACCACACTGTCGTCGGTCTTGTCGAATTTCGCAGCCATGTCCGTTCCTCCCTGACTGGCGATGGCTCAGAGCCAGGCGATGTCGTCGAAGCCGCGGTGCAGATAGCCGCCCTTCGAATAGCTCTCGCCCTCGTAGCCAAAGAGCGGCCAAAGCGCTTTCTGGTTATAAAGCCCGGTCACGAGCCCGCCGCGCACGGTCTGAAAGAACGGGCTGTCCTCGATCCCGCGCAGGATTGCGGCGCGGTCGCTTTCCCAGCCGGTGCCCAGGTAGCTGCCGAAGCCATGGCCCCGGGCGGCCGCGTCCAGCGCGGCGATCCCGGCCTCGACCATGGGCGCGGCCTCGGCGGTGTCGTAGCCCTTGACCGCGACCGCGTAATATTCGGTGCCGACCCGGTCATGGGGGTAGATGTCGCGCGCCATCTGCACGAGGGTCGCGAAGGTTTCGGGTTTCAGCGCGGCGGTTTCCAGCGCCCAGGCGGCGTCGGGCGCGGCAACGAAGCCCGCCCCCACCACCAAAGTCGCCCCCGCCGCGCTGGCGCGCGCAAGAAGCTGGCGCCGGGTCAATGCCCGGACGGCTTGCTGGTCTGTCATCTGGTCTCCTCCCTGGACAGACGGGCGGGGTCCCAACCGCCCGGTATCTTGTCGTTATCTGGTCATTTGAATCGGCCGCCGCGTTCCAGCACCTCGATCTGGTAGCCGTCCGGGTCGGCAACGAAGAAGAACCGCGCGATCACCTCGCCTGCAGGCGCGAAGGCGACCAGCTTGCGGGGGGCGAGGCCCTCGGCCTCGAAGCGCGCATGCTCGGCCTCGAGATCCTCGACCGAGACGGCGAGATGACCATAGCCGTCGCCCAGGTCATAGGGCTCGGTCCGGCCCTTGTTGACGGTCAGTTCGACCTCGAATTCGGTTTCCGGGTTGCTCATGTAGATCAGCGTGAACTCCGGGAAGTCGAGCCGGTCCGCGACCTTGAGCCCGAAGGCCTTGTCGTAGAACGCGACCGACCGCTCTTCGTCGAGCACCCGGATCATGCTGTGGATCGCCTTGGCCAAGATGGTCCCCTTCTCGCTGGGTCTTCCGTTCGGAATGATCCTAGCGCGAGGCGGGGAGGGCGCGGGTAGTAGCTTGATACTACCGCGCGGGCCTTCCGTTCGGTGCTATTCGGCGGCCATCGCCATCGGGCCGCGCGCCGGAACGGTCTCGCGGAAGATCAGGCAGGTGCAGCGCAGGAGCGAGGTGAAATTGGACGGCTCGCCATGCAGTTCCAGCACCTCGGCATGCAGCTTCGAGATGAAGGCGGGCGTCGTCACGCCTTCGGACAGGGCGATTTCGTCGAGGATCGCCCAGAAGCTGTTTTCCAGCCGGATGCTGGTGCTTTGCCCGTTCAGCCGCAGCCGCCGCGTGGTGGACCGATAGCGTTCGGGGTCCTGACCCGCAAAGATCTGGCACATGGCATGTCTCCTTCCCTGCGGCGCGGTCTTCGTCCGGATCCGGCGGCCGCCCGTCCTGTCCGGTTCGAAGTTTATACCAATTCCACGCGCGTCCCCAAGCACGAACCGTGCCGGACTCTTCCCGGGCGGCGATTGAAGCGCCCCGCCTCGCGGGCTATGCAGCGCCTTGCGGCAAGAGGAGAGCGCGATGGGACGGATCGTTCTGGTGACCGGCGGGGCCCGGTCGGGCAAGAGCAGTCATGCCGAGGCGCGGGTGCGGGCGATGCCGGGCGTGCCGGTCTATATCGCCACCTCGGACCCGCAGGATGACGAGATGCGCGACCGCGTGGCCCGCCACCGGGCGGTGCGGGGGCCGGGCTGGACGCTGATCGAGGAACCGCTCGATCTGGTCGGCGCGCTCGACCGCAGCGACGGCGCCGGGCCCCGTCTGGTCGATTGCCTGACGTTGTGGCTGTCCAATCACATGTTCGCCGGTCAGGACTGGGAACCCGAGGCCGAGGCCCTGACCGCGGCGCTGTTGCGCCAGCAGGCGCCGGTGGTGCTGGTCTCCAACGAGGTCGGCATGGGCATCGTGCCGGAAAACGCGCTGGCGCGGGCCTTTCGCGATGCCCAGGGCTGGGTCAACCAGCGCGTGGCCGCGGTGGCCGACGAGGTCGAATTCGTGGTGTCGGGCCTGCCGCTGCGGGTGAAGTGACGGCCGCGCTCAGCCCTTCGCGTCCAGAAACCCCTCGAAGGCATGCAGCGTCGCGTCCGAGACGTGATGTTCGATGCCTTCGGCGTCAAGTTCGGCGGTCTCGCGCGGCACCCCCACCGCCACCAGCAGATCGACCACCACCCGGTGGCGCTGGCGCACCCGGTCGGCCAGGGCCGCGCCGTCTTCGGTCAGGAACACACCCCGATAGGGCCGCGACACCGCCAGCCCCTCGCGCTTGAGCCGCGAGACCGCCTTGGTGGCGGTCGGATGCGCCACGCCCATCCGCTGGGCGATGTCGGCCACCCGCGCCTCGCCATGTTCGGCGATCAGATCGCCGATCATCTCGACATAATCCTCCAGCAGCGCGACGGCCTGCGCCTCTCGGGCGCGCTGGAACCGGTCGGGCTGCGCATCGGCGGCGAGGTCCGTTTGCGGGTCGCAGGTCGGGGGCGCGTCGGGCGGCATCGGGTCTCCTCTCCCGGGGCGGCGCCGCGGCCGACCGGACTGTCAGACCCCGATATATACCCGGGCCGGGCGGTCCAGACCAGCCCCTCTTGCCGTGGCGGGAGGAAAACAAAGGCGCATCATCATGATGAATACACTTGCACGAAATATAGCTGTGGCTACATTTCGACCGTCATCCTTTCACCCCCTGCCCGCAGGACGAAACCGTGAGCCCGAGCGACCGTACCCGTCTGGAAATGTCTGCCGTTCTCGCGGGCAAGCGTCACGGGCTGCGTGCCCGGCTGTTGTTCGTGGGTCCGGCTGTGATCGCCTCGGTGGCCTATATGGACCCCGGCAACTACGCGACGAACATCCAGGCCGGGGCGGGCTACGGCTATGCGCTTTTGTGGGTGGTTCTGCTGGCGAACCTGATCGCGATGCTCTTTCAGGGCCTCTCGGCGCGGCTTGGCATCGTTACCGGCAAGAACCTGGCCGAACTGTGCCGCGACCACTTTCCGCGCCCGCTGGTGGGCGTGATGTGGGCGGTCAGCGAGATCGCGGCCATGGCCACCGATCTGGCCGAGTTCCTGGGCGGCGCCATCGGGTTGTCGCTGCTGCTGGACCTGCCTCTGATCGTCGGGATGGCGATCACCGCCATCGTCACCTATGCGATCCTGCTGGCCCAGGGCCGGGGCTTCCGGCCGATCGAGCTGATCATCGGCGCGCTCGTGGGCGTCATCGGGCTTTGCTATCTGGCCGAAATCCTGATCGCGCCCATCGACTGGGGCGCGGCCGGGCTGGGGCTCGTGACACCGGCGATGCCCGATACTGCCGCGCTGACCATTGCCGTCGGCATCATCGGCGCCACCGTCATGCCGCACGCGATCTATCTGCATTCGGGCCTGACCCAGACCCGGGCGGTCATCCACAGCGAGGCCGAGCGCGCCAAGGTGCTGCGGTTTTCCGATGTCGAGGTGGTGGCGGCGCTGGCCGTCGCCGGGATCGTCAACATGGCGATGGTGATGATGGCGGCCAGCGCCTTTCACACCGGCCATAGCGAAGTGTCAGAGATCGAGACCGCCTATCACACGCTGACCCCGCTTCTGGGGGCGGCCGCCGCGGGGGTGTTCCTGCTGTCGCTGATCGCTTCGGGCATTTCCAGCTCGGTCGTCGGCACCATGGCCGGGCAGATGATCATGCAGGGTTTTCTGAGAGTGCGTATCCCGATCTGGCTGCGGCGGCTGGTGACGATGCTGCCCGCCTTCGCGGTTGTGGCCGCCGGGGTCAACGCGACCCAGGCACTGGTCGTCAGCCAGGTGATCCTGTCGATCGCGCTGCCGGTGCCGATGATCGCGCTGATCGTCTTTGCCGGGCGGCGCGACGTGATGGGGACCTATGCCGCCGGGCCACTGGTGCGGGGCCTCGCGGTTGCGGGCGCGGTCGTGGTGCTGAGCCTCAACGCGGTGCTGCTGGCCGGCGCCTTCGGGCTCGATCTGCCCGTCCTCGGGCCGGTCGCGCAGTCCTGAGGCGGGGCGCTTCAGTTCCGCGAGGCGCGGGGCGGGCGGGCCAGGCCGATCAGCAGCGCCAGCGCCAGTGCGCAGATCCCGAAGCCCTGGATCCCGAGCACGCAGAACTCGGCCAGCACGGGAGAACTGTCGGCGCCCGCCGCAAGCCGGCCGAGACCGGCGCCAAGCCCCAGCCACAGGAAGGCCGAGGCGCCAAGCGCGACCGCGAGGATCGGCAGCGCCCTGGCGGGCGGGAGGGCACAGAGCGAGCGGCAGGATCCGGGGCAGGACCGGCGGGCGGGAGTGCGGCTGGCGCGGTCTGGCATGGCGGGCGGTCTCCGTGGCGAACGGGCTCGGTGGCATGAAACCCGGCGAAAGGGTGATGAATGCCTTTCACCGGGCGGCGACGCCGTCTTCCGTCTGGCCGGGTACGATATGAGCGCTCGTGTCGCAAGAAAAGTTTATCCTGGATCAAGGACTCCGTGACATGGCTCGGGCTATGTCGCCCGCCATCGCGCCCCGTCCGCATCGCGGGCGGCCCGGATCAGGAACCTCTCATGCCCGCCCTCGTCAAGACTGCCGTCAAGACTGCCGAACCGGCCGGTGTTCCGCGACCCTGCCCGGCCGCGCTCCTGCCGCTGGCTCTGGTGCTGGGGGGCTCGGACCTGGCGGCGGGACCGGCGGTCGCGATGCCGCCGCTGACCGACGCTCCGGAGCGGCCCTTCTATTTCGTGGTCGATCTGGGCGATCTGGCGGATGGCAGCGCGACCAGCGTTCCGCATGCGATCAGCGAAGACAATGCCGTGGTCGGCGCGGCCGTCGACATGACCGGCGCCACCCATGCCTTCTACTGGAAAGGCGGGCAGATGCGCGATCTGGGCGTGTTGCGGCTGATGGGCGAGCCGATCTACAGTCAGGCCGAGGATATCAACGAGGCCGGGCAGATCGTCGGGACCACCTATACCGACGCGGGCCCGGCGGTCGCGCTCTGGGACAAGTCGGGCATCTCGCTGCTGCCCGCGCTGGAACCCGACGCCGATCCGGGGCAGGCGCATTCGATCAATGCCCGGGGCGACATCACCGGCTATGTCGGCCGCCCCGACCGCAAGGAAAGCGTGGCACTCTGGCAGGGCGGGCGGCTGGTCGAGATCGGCCTGCCGGGGCCGCAATTCGACACCGCCCATGGCATGGTCATCAACGACGCGGGCCAGATCGCGGGCCAGGCCGCGCTCCATGACGAGGTTCGCGCCTTCCGCTACGAAGCCGGGGTCTGGACGCTTTTGCCCGGGTTTTCGGGCGGCGGCTATGCGAGCCTCGTCAACGACATGAACCGCTTGGGCGAGATCGTCGGCAAGGGCATTGGCGACAGCGGCACGGATCGCGGCTTTTTCTGGGATGGGGCGGTTCTGCACGACATCGGCGACCTGCCCGGCGGCAAGGACATGAGCCACGCCTTCGGGCTGAACGACCGGGGCGAGGTGGTGGGCTACAGCGCCGCCGGGGACGGCAATGCCGCCGTGCTCTGGACCCGGGCCGACCGGCGGCTGGTCGATCTCAACGACTGCATCGACCCCGACAGCGGCTGGCATCTCGTGCTGGCCAAGGACATCAATGACAATGGCTGGATCACCGGCTATGGCATCGCGCCGAACGGCGCGACGCACGGTTTCGTTCTGATCCCGGAATAGGGCGGAAGACGGAACGACAAGGACCGGTCGCCGCGTGCGCGCCGCGCGCCGATCCGGGCCGCGATCCTGCAGCGTCAGGACGGGCTTTTCCAGCAGGCCGGGCAAAGCCGACGCCCGCCCTCAGGGCTGTCGGTCGGCGGTTTTCGCGGACCGCGCAAGGACCGGCCTCCGCCGCCCATAGATGCCATCAACTTGACCCATTCGAGGACTATAAAAAATCTTGGTTTTTGCAGTTCGCAAACCCGGGCGTCTTAAAGCGGATTTAAGCCACAGGCGTCAGTCCCTTGATGTGACGGGGCGTAGGGCGGACCGGGCGACGGGCCGAGGCGCGCAGACCCGGGGCAGGAGGAAAGCCCCGCCAGTGTACGGAGACGGACATGACGGAAACGCGCAGCGGGCGGGGGCGGCTCGTCAATCGCCTTGCGGCGACGGGGCTCGGGGTGCGCCTGATCGGGATCATGCTGGCGCTTTTCCTGACAAGCGTGACGCTTGGCGTCGTGGGATATGTGGAATTCAAGGCACTGGGCGCCTCGGCGCGGTCTGTCGGCGATGTCTCGGTCTCGCGTCTCTTTGCCATCAATGACATCGAGAATGCGCTGAGCGATCACGAAATTGCCGCAGAACGCTCCGTGCTCGAGGTCGATCCGTTCGAGCGTGAGGATCTGCGCGAGGCGCAGCGCGTGGCGACCTCGGCCTTCGGACAGGCGCTGCTGCGGCTCAGGTCGCTCGGCCTGTCGGTCGAGGAAACGCGGATCGTCGACGATCTTCAACGGGACTGGGACGGCTATCTTGCCAGTTTTCGCGTGGCCGACAGGCTGGCGGAGGACGGCGACTTCGAGAAGGCAAAAGAGCATTTCGAAGTGGGCGTCGAACAGATGGCGGCCGATCTGACCGCGCGAATCACTGACATGACCACGCTGACCCGTGCCGATACGGCGGTCGCGCTGGAGCGCCAGGACATCATCGTCGAACAAAGCCTGCGGCTGATCGTGCTGACGCTGGCGGCCGCCGGAGCACTCGCCCTTGGCGCGGCGATCTGGGTCGTGCGGCGCCTGAGCCTTCCGCTGATCGCTCTGAACGATGCGCTGCGCCGGCTTCTTGGCGGGGACGATACGGTCCGGCTGCCGGATTTCGGCACCGAACGGAACGAGCTGTCGACCCTGTCCCATTCGGCCCATGCGCTGCGCGACAGCATCGTCGAGACCCGGCGGCTGGCCGCCGAGATGAAGACCCAGCGGGCGCTTCTGTCCGAGACCGTGCAGAACATGCCGGCGGGCCTGTGCATGTTCGACGGAACCGGCAAGCTTCTGGTGGCGAACGCGATGTTCTGGTCCTTCTTCGGCATGCCGAAAGAGCTGTCTTCCGGGCAGGGTTCGGTGACGCTGGACCGGCTTTTGACGCAGGTCGGCTGCCGGATGAGCGCCGCGCGCCCCGGCGGCGGGGCGGCTTTTGCCAGCCGCATGAAGGCCCTGATCGCGCAGCGCGGGTCGGATTCGGCATCTTGGGAACTGGACGACGGCCGGCATGTCCTGCTGCAGGTCCAGCCCGTGCCCGGCGGCTGGATGATGATTGCCAGCGACATTTCCGAACGGGTCGATCAGGAAGAACAGGCCCTCCACATGGCCAGGCACGACACGCTGACCGGGCTTCCGAACCGGCGGGCCTTTGCCGACAGCATCGATTACGCCATTGCCACCGCCGACCCGAACCGGCCTGCGGCGATCCTGTTCGTCGATCTCGACCGGTTCAAGCATGTCAACGACACGCTTGGCCATGCCGCAGGCGATCAGCTGTTGCGCCATGTGTCCGAGCGTCTGCAGGGCGCGGTGCGCGAGGGCGACACGGTGGCGCGGTTCGGCGGCGACGAGTTCGCCGTGATCCAGATCGGCCAGCAGCAACCCGACAGCGCGCTTGGGCTTGGCGACCGGATCATCGACCTGCTGTCGCAACCCTTCAGGATCGACGGGCGTCTGGCGGATATCGGGGCCAGCGTCGGCATCGCGCTCGCGCCCGAGCATGGCGATCGCGCCGAAAAGATCATGTCGCGGGCCGATATCGCGCTTTACGCGGCCAAATCCGCGGGCCGGGGCCAGTGCCTTCTGTTCGACAGGGACATGCTGGACCGGCAGAATGCGCTGATCAAGCTGGAAGCCGATCTCAAGCGCGCCATCGAGCTGGACCAGTTCTCGATGCTGTTCCAGCCGCTGGTCAATCTCGATACCGGGCGGATCACCGGGGCCGAGGCGCTGCTGCGCTGGCGGCACCCGACGCGCGGCCTGGTCCCGCCCTGCGAATTCGTCCCCATGGCCGAGGAACTGGGGCTGATCGTGCCGCTCGGGGCGCTTGTGCTGCGGATGGCCTGCACCGAGGCGGCCTCCTGGCCCGACCGGCTGAGTGTCGCCATCAACCTGTCGCCGGTGCAGTTCCGGCGCCACGACATCGTCGGCGATGTGACCCAGGCCCTGAAATCGAGCGGTTTGCCGCCCGCGCGGCTGGCGCTGGAAATCACCGAAGGCGTGCTGCTCGAAGATACCGACGATGTGAAGGACAAGCTGACCGCCCTGAAGGGGATGGGCGTCCGGATCTCGCTCGACGATTTCGGCACCGGGTATTCGTCGCTGCGCTATCTCAGGATCTTCTCCTTCGACAAGGTCAAGATCGACGCCTCCTTCGTGCAGGAGATCGACAGCGATCTGGGCGGCGCCGCGGTCGTGCGCGCGGTCTGCATGCTCTGCGGCAGCATGGGGATCGACGTGGTTGCGGAGGGGATCGAGACCCGCGAACAACTGCTTCAGGTGATGGAGGCCGGGTGCAACGAGGCACAGGGGTACCTTCTGGGCCACCCGCTCTCGCGCGAGGACTTCCTCGAGGTCGAGGGCCGGTCGGCGGCGGGTGTCTTTCCGGGGCTCGGCGTCGAAGAGACCCCGGTCCTTCCGCCCATGCGCAGCGCACAGGCGGGCTAGCTGTTCGATCCCAGGGTTTGATGGTGTGATCCTTTCGAAGGAATGGAAGGAGGCCCTATGGGACAAGTTCCTCACGGAAGCGCCACGACCACGTACGCGGTCAGAGCCGCGATACAGTGATCGCAGGCGTCGCTCGCGACGCTGAGCCGGGACCTGCGGAGTGGAGAGGATCGGAAAACGATCCGGTGAATCGTTTTCCCGACGACCCCCGAGACGGTTGCGAACCGGCGCAAACGGCAGACGGTCGATGATCGCAAGACCGGCCCTAAGGATCCACGTTCGACGGTCCTCACCGAGGCCGAGGAGGCGGCCATCGTCGCGTTTCGGCGCCACACGCTGCTGCCGCTTGATGACGGCCTCCGTGCCCTGCAGCCGTCCATCCCGCATCTGACACGCTCTGCACCGCAGCGCTGAGCCATTGCGGTGCCATTGGTTCAAGCCCGATGGCGAATGCCTCTCGCGCCTGCCGGACGTCGAGGGCGACAAGCCGAAGCGGTCGGCGTTCAAACGCTGCCCTGTCGGCCCTCGCCAGCGGGTCTCGAACCGATGGCGACCACGCAGGCTCGATCCAGATCAACATCGCCGAGGCGCAGACAGGAAGACGGCCCGGGAGGTCCTGCAATGCATGCTCGAAGCCGTGCCCTATCAGGTCCACACCGTCCTCACCGATCGAGCCATTGGAGCGCCATTGGTTTGAGAGACAATGGCGAGGGGCATTCAGTTCGCCGAGCAGCCCCGGAGCCGGAATACCGCGTCTTCGCGGCCGATGCGCTTTGACATGATCTGCGAGGCAAACGGGATCGAGCACCGGCGGACCAACCCCAACCATCCCGGGAGTTCGGAGGATCGGAAAACAGTCCGGGGGGACTGTTTTTCCCGAGCGGCGGACAGGTCGAACGGATGCACCGCACGATCAGGGCGGGTGAAGCGGACCAGGCGAGGCACCAGTGGCGCGTCTCCCCGCTGAACGTCAATCGGGACCATCACGACAGCCACGACCAGCTGCAGACGCACCTCGCGGACTTCTTGGCAGCTTACAGCTTCGCGCGCAGGCTCAGGCCGCGCGGTAGCGTTCGACCGTGGCGGTTGTGCGCGCGGCGTTCGAATGCAGCTCGCGGGCCACCTGCCGGGTCTGGTCCGCCTCTTCCAGTACCCTCCGCGAGGACTGCGCCAGATCGGACAGCGTGGTTTCGACACGGGCCAGGAGGGTGCGCGAGCGCGTCTCCATCTGTTCGACCTCGGCCAGAAGCGTCGCGTTCGAGGCGATGCGACCGCGAATGTCCTCCAGCGCGTGGTCGGTGCCCGCGACCTCGCGGACCGCGCCGGAAACGGTCTCGCGCACGCCGTTCAGCATCCCGCGGATATCGCGGGCCGAGGCGGTCGTGGTTTCGGCAAGACTGCGCACCTCCTGCGCCACCACCGAAAAGCCCGCGCCGGCCGTGCCGCTCGCCCGGGCCGCCTCGACCGAGGCGTTGAGGCTGAGCAGGCGGGTGGCAAAGGCGACCTCGTCGATCATCTCGAGCCCGGCGGCGATACGCCCGATCGCGGCGCTGGCCCGTTCCATCCCGGCCACGGCGCTCCGCGAAATCTCGGCGGCATCGGCCGCGCCCTGCCGCGCCAGCTCCGAATTCAGCAACGCCTGTTCCAGCCGTGCGCCGTTGCGGTCGACCTCGGCGCGCAGCTCGGCCATCTCTTCCGAAACGGACCCGATCTGGCGGGCCTGATCGGTCGAGCCTGAGGTCAGCGTCACGCTCTGGGCGCTCAGCTGCGCGGCATGGGCGGCGACCGACTGCGCCGAGGCGGCGATCTCGCCGACCATCGTCTCGACCGACCCGATCATCGCATTGATCGACCCCGGCACCCGGGCGAAGGGGCCCTCATGCCCGATCCGCATGCGCCGGTCGAGCCGCCCGTCCAGCACCGCCTCGATGGTGCCAGCGAGATCGGCCAGCAACGCTTCGGACTGGTCGGCAAGCCGCCGGTCGGTTTCGGCCTTGAGGCGGATGTTCTCGGCGATGCCGTTGAACAGCGTCGCGGCCTCGTGCGATTCCTCGCCCGGTTCGGTGTCGATCCGGCCGATTTCGGCCGAGGGGTTCTCGGCGATGCGGGCCATCGCCCGCACCAGCCCCGACAGCCCCAGCGGCGCGTCATGTTCGGAAATGTTCAACCCGGCCTCTTCGGCCTCGCGCGAAACGCGCAGCCCGCCGCGCGGCCCGTCCGGCGCGGGCAGCAGAGCGTCCGCAATCCGGAGCAGAACAAAGCCGGTGCCGAAGGCCCAGACGAAGACCGCGCCCACGCCCAGCGCCTGCACACCGACCTGGGTCAGGCGGCCGCCTGCCATCAACGCATCGGGCCGGGCGAGGGCGCCCGCCATCAGCGTGCCCCAGGCGCCTGCGAAGCCATGCACCGAAATCGCCCCGAGCGGGTCGTCGAGCCGCCAGACCCGGTCCAGCATCTCATGCGCGAGAAAGGCAACGGCGCCTGCGCTGGCCCCGATCAGGAAGGCCGATTGCGTCGAGACCGCGTCGCAGCCCGCGGTGATGCCGACCAGACCGGCCAGCGAGCCGTTGATCAGATGCTCGGGCCGGTAGATGCCGGTCTTGCGCGCGCCGATGATCAGCCCGGCCGCGCCGCCCGCCGCGCCCGAGACGATGGTGTTGGCGACGATCCCGGCAATGGCGCCCGATCCGATATTGGTCGACCCGCCATTGAACCCGATCCAGCCGATCCAGAGGATCAGCGCGCCCAGCGTCGACAGCACCGGCGAATGCCCGTGCAATGCGACGGGCCGCCCCGCCGCGTCATAGCGCCCGAGCCGCGGCCCGATAAGGATGATCGCGGCCAGGGCCACCCAGGCGCCGACCGAATGCACCACGGTCGACCCCGCGAAGTCGATGAATCCGAGCCGCGCGAGCCAGCCCTCGGACTCGCCCGACAAAAGCCCGCCCCAGGCCCAGTGGCCCGAGACCGGGTAGATCAGGCAGCCGATCAGCAGGGTGCAGATCATGTAGCCCGACATCGTCGCGCGTTCGGCGACCGCACCCGAGACGATGGTGGCGGCGGTGCCGCAGAACATCAGCTGGAAGACGAAGAAGGTCAGCGACCAGTCGCCTTGTGTGTTGAAGAAGGCGTAATCGGCCGAAAACCCGATCCATCCGCCGAGGCTGGGGCCGAACATCAGCGCGAAGCCGACCGAGCCGAAGGCCAGGGTCGACAGGATGAAATCGACCAGGTTTTTCTGGGCGACGTTGATCGAGTTCTTGGACCGGACCTGCCCGGCCTCAAGCAGCAGGAAGCCCGCCTGCATCAAGAAGACCAGCGCCGCGGCGGTCATCGTCCAGACATGGTCGAGGTCGGTATGAAGCGCGAAACGCTCGGTCTCGGCAGTTGCAATCCCAGGGATCAGGAGGGTGGCGAGAACCGCCAGGACAGCTTGCATGAACAGGGCTCACTCTTTTGCACGAATCCCTGCCTATCCCTCACATCCGAAATAAAAATTAACCGCGCCGGGGCTCTGTCGCCGGGCCCCGGTAAGGGCGCGCCGGAGGGCGCGCCCCTGCCTCGATCAGAGCAGGCCGCCCAGATGGAAGGCTTTGGTTTCAAGGTATTCCTCGATCCCGGCCTGGGCGCCTTCGCGCCCGAGCCCCGAGGTCTTGACGCCGCCGAAGGGCGAGACCTCGTGGCTGACCGCGCCGGTATTGAGCCCGACGAGCCCGAATTCGAGCGCCTCGCCGACCCGGAAGGCGCGGGCCAGATCGCGGGTGTAGAAATAGGCGGCCAGCCCGTAGGGCGTGCCATTGGCGATGGCCAGCGCCTCGGCCTCGGTCTTAAAGCGGAAGATGGGCGCCACCGGGCCGAAGGTTTCCTCCGAGGCCAGCCGCATCGCGGTCGTGGCGCCGGTCAGGACCACCGGATCGGCGAATTGCGGCGGCAGATCGCGGGCGGGCGTCGCGCGGGTTGCGCCCTTCGCCAGCGCGTCGGCCACATGGGCCTCGATCTTGGCGATGGCGGCGGCGTTGATCATCGGGCCGATCTGGGTGCCGTCCTCGGTGCCCGCCCCCACCTTCAGCGCCGCGACCCGGGCCGCCAGTTTCCCGACGAAGGCGTCGTGAATGCCCGCCTGCACGAGGATCCGGTTCGAACAGACGCAGGTCTGCCCGCCATTGCGGAATTTCGAGGCCATCGCGCCCTCGACCGCCGCGTCGAGATCGGCGTCGTCGAAGACGATGAAAGGCGCGTTGCCGCCCAGTTCCAGGCTGAGGCGTTTCACCGTGGGCGCGCATTGCTCCATCAGCAGAGACCCCACCCGGGTCGAGCCGGTGAAGGACAGCTTGCGCACGATGGGGGACCCGGTCAGCGTCGCGCCGATCTCTTCGGGGCGGCCGGTCAGAATGTTGATGACGCCCGCGGGGATGCCCGCGCGGTCTGCCAGAACCCCAAGCGCCAGCGCCGAATAGGGGGTGAAGTCCGAGGGCTTGATGACCACGGTGCAGCCTGCGGCCAGCGCCGGGGCGACCTTGCGGGTGATCATCGCGTTGGGGAAGTTCCAGGGCGTGATGATGGCGCAGACGCCCACGGGTTCCTTGAGGGTCAGGATGCGCTTGTCGGGCGTGGGCGAGGGGATGATGCCGCCATTGATCCGGCGCGCTTCTTCCGCGAACCAGCGCACGAAGCTGGCGCCATAGCGGATCTCGCCCAGGGCCTCGGCCAGCGGCTTGCCCTGCTCGGCGGTCAGGATCCGGGCCAGATCGACCTCATGGGCGCGCATCAGGTCGTACCAGGCCATCAGCAGATCGGCGCGTTCGGCATGGCTGCGGGCCTTCCAGGGTCCCATGGCGGCCGCGGCGGCGGCAATGGCGGCCTCGGTCTCGGCGGCGGTGCAATCGGGCATGTGGCCGATGGTGGCCCCCGTCGCGGGATCGGTCACCGCCATGTCGGCGCGGGCGGTCCACTGGCCGCCGATCAGCGCGGCCTCGCGGAAAAGTTCGGGATCGTTCAGGGTCATCTCAGGCCTCCAGCGCCGCCTTGACGGCTTGGGTGATCGCGGATGTGGAATGGCTGCCGGGCCGGGTGCCGATGCCTTGCGCCGTGGCGGCCTCGATGGCGGCAAGGATCGCGGCGGCGGCCTCGGCCTCGCCCAGATGATCGAGCATCATCGCCGCCGACCAGATCGCGGCAATGGGGTTGGCGATGTCCTTGCCCGCGATGTCGGGGGCCGAGCCGTGCACGGGCTCGAACATCGAGGGCGCGCTGCGGTCGGGGTTGATATTGGCCGAGGCCGCAAAGCCCAGGCCCCCCTGAATGGCCGCCCCCAGGTCGGTCAGGATGTCGCCGAAGAGGTTCGAGGCGACGATCACGTCAAGGCTTTCGGGCGCCATCACCATCCGCGCGGCCATCGCGTCGATATGCATGGGTTCGACGCTCACGTCCGGATAGTCGGCCGCGACCTCGCGTGTGACCTCGTCCCAGAAGACCATCGAATATTGCTGGGCGTTCGACTTCGTCACCGAGGTCAGGTGCCCGCGCCGCGCGCGCGCCTGTTCGAAGCCAAAGCGCAGGATGCGTTCGACGCCCATCCGGGTGAAGACCGAGGTCTGGATCGCGACCTCGCCGGGCGTGCCCTGATGTACGCGCCCGCCCGCGCCGGAATATTCGCCCTCGGTATTTTCGCGGATGCAGAGAATGTCGAAGCCTTCCGACCTCAGCGGCCCCTCGACGCCTTTCAGCAGCCGGTGCGGCCGGATATTGGCATATTGCGCGAAGGCCTTGCGGATCGGCAGCAAAAGCCCGTGCAGCGAGACGGAATCCGGCACCGTGGCGGGCCAGCCGACCGCGCCCAGATAGATCGCGTCGAAGCCGCGCAGCGTCTCGATCCCGTCCTCGGGCATCATCCGCCCCGTGGCCAGGTAGTGGTCGCAGGACCAGGGGAAGGTCTCGGTCGCCAGCGTGAAGCCGAAGCGCCGGGCGGCGGCGGTGGCGATCTCGATCGCGGCATCGGTCACGTCGACGCCGATTCCGTCGCCCGGGATCAGGGCGATCTTGTGATTGGTCATGGTCGTCTCCTGAAAAGCGCGGCTCAAAGGTCGATCAGAACGGATTTCTGGCGCCGGTTGGCCAGATAGGCCTCGCGGCCCAGATCCTTGCCGAGGCCCGAGGATTTCCAGCCCCCGGTGGGCAGGATATGGTCGCGCGACCGGCCATAGCGGTTGACCCAGACCGTGCCCGCCTCGATCGCGCGGGTCATCCGCAGCGCGCGCGACAGATCGCGGGTGAAGACCCCCGAACAGAGGCCATAGGTCGGATGGCGGGCCAGGGCCAGCGCCTCGTCCTCGGTCTTGAAGGTTTCGACCGTCAGCACCGGGCCGAAGATCTCTTCGGTGATGGCGGGCGAGTCCGCGCCAAGCCCGGTCAGGATGGTGGGCGCATAGAAGCTGCCCGGCCGGTCGAGCCGGTTGCCGCCGCACAGCACCTCGGCACCACCGGCCCGGGCGGCCTGCACGAGGCTGTCGATGCGCGACAACTGCGCCTCCGAGATGATCGGCGAATAGCCGGTGGCCGCCTCCCAGGTCGGGCCGGGAACGATCCCGGCCATCTTCGCGGCGATTTTCGCGGCCAGCTCTTCGGCCACGGAGGCTTCGGCGATCAGGCGCGATCCGGCGACGCAGACCTGCCCGGCATTGGCGGTGATGCCGCGCAGGATGCAGTCGGCGGCAAGGTCCAGATCGGCATCGGCAAAGACCAGTTGCGGCGACTTGCCGCCCAGTTCCAGCGTCATCGGCTTGATGCCGGTCCGGGCGATGTTCTCCATGATCGCGGCGCCCGCCCGGGTCGAGCCGGTGAACGACACCTTGGCGATGCCGGGATGGGCGACCAGCGCCGCGCCGGTGTTCGGCCCGTCGCCGAGCACGATGTTGATCAGCCCCTCGGGCAGGCCCGCGCGCACCGACAGCTCGGCCAGGCGCAGCGTCGAGAACGGCGTCATCTCGGAGGGTTTCAGTACCACCGCATTGCCCGCGGCCAGCGCCGGGCCAAGCTTCCAGCCCGCCATCGACAGCGGGAAGTTCCAGGGCGTGATGGCGCCGACCACGCCATAGGGTTCGGACGCGATCATCCCCATCCGCCCGGCGCCGGTCGGCACCAGGCTGCCGCCCTCCTTGTCGGCGAATTCGGCGAAAAAGCGGATCTGTTCGGCCAGGATCGCGACATCGCCCGGCACCGCCTCGGCAATCGGGCGGGACGAGGCCACGGCCTCGATCCGGGCCAGGTCCGCGGCCTCGGCCTCGATCAGATCGGCCCAGGCCTGCAGCGCCCGGACCCGGTCGCGCGGGGGCAGATCGCCCCAGCCCGAACGGCCGAGCGCTGAGCGGGCGGCCTCGACCGCGCGGTCGACGGTGTCCGCATCGGCCTGCGGGATCGCGCCAAGGATGCGGCCGTCCGAGGGCGCGCGGATCTCGATGGCGTCGGGGCCGGGCAGATAGCGCCCGCCGATGAAATGGCCCTCCGGCAGGGACAGGCGTGCCGGGTCGAAACTGAGCGACATGGCTCCTCCGCTGTGATCTTGGGCCGATCCTAGCCGATGGCCCCCCGTATCTTCCTGCCGAAGCGCCGGGGCGCGCAGCATATTCCGCTGTCAGCGCGGCCCGGATGGCAGGATCGTCTGCGATGGGGCGGGATCGGCCAGGCAGGCCGAGACCGGCAGCGGCCGCGCCGGGGCCTGGGCCCGCATCCGCCCCGCCTCGGCCGGAGCGATCCCGGTGGCGGCGGCCAGGATCTCGGTCACCGCGATCTGGCAATAGCGGCCCTGACAGCGGCCCATGCCCCCCCGCGACAGCGACTTGACCCGGTTGGCCTCGGCCCCGCCATGGGCGGCGCTTTCGCGCAGCGCGCCCGCGGTAATGCCCTCGCAGCGGCAGATGACGGCGCTGTCGGGCAGCGCCGCGACCCCGGCGGCGGGGTAGGGAAAGGCCCGCGCGAGGCCGGTTGCAAAGCGGTGCAGGCGCCTGAGGCGGCGCAGATCGGGGGCGGGGTGGGGCAGGCCCAGATCCTGAAGGCAGGCGATGGCGGCCAGCCGCCCGGCGATCTCGGCACCGTCGGCGCCAAGCAGGCAGAGCCCGTCGCCCGCGAGATAAAGCCCGGCACCCGCCCGGCCCATCGGGTCGGCCCCGGGCCGCCATTGCGACCAGAGCGGATCGTGGACAAGGCGCGCGCCCGCCAGTTCGGCCAGATGGGTTTCAGAGCGCAGATGCCAGCCAAGCGCGACTGCATCGCAAGGGGTCTCCCGCGCCCGTCCGCGCGCATCGCGCCAGTAGAGCGCGGTCGGGCCATCGCCATCGGCCTCGATCCGCTCAAGCGTGACGCCCGCGCGGTAAAGCCGCCCGAGCCGGGCCCGCATCGCCAGCCCCCGCAGCGTGACGACGGGCCGGGCCGCCAGCAGAGGCAGCGCCCGGGCCTGAGCCCCAAGCGGCGCGGTGTCGAGAACGGCGGCGACCCCGGCGCCGGCCGCCTGCAGCTGTGCCGCGACCAGCGTCAGAAGCGGCCCGCTTCCGGCCAGCACGATCCGCCGCCCCAGCGCCACGCCCTGGGCCTTCAGCGCGATCTGCGCGGCGCCAAGCGAAAAGACACCGGGCGCCTGCCAGCCGGGCACCGGGGCCAGCCGGTCGGTCGCGCCGGTCGCAAGGATCAGCCGGTCGAAGGGGCAGGGCAAAAGCCCGTCTGGCCCGAGGACATGCAGCACCCCGTCCCGGATCGCCACGACCGAGCTTTCGGGGCGATGGTCGATCCGGCCCTGGGCGACCAGCCCGTCGAAACAGCCGTGCAGCGCGACGGCCTTGGCGGCCTCGCTGCCATAAAGGCTGGTGGGCGGGCGGGTGAAGCCCTCGGGCGGGCGGCGGTAGATCTGGCCGCCCGCGCGCGGGGCCTCGTCGATCACGACAGGGCAAAGCCCGGCTTGGGCCAGCGTTTCGGCCGCGCGGATGCCCGCGGGGCCCGCACCGACGATGACGACCCTGGTCATGGCCAGCTTTCCGGCGGCTGCGACAGAAGCCGCATGCCCGGCGCGACCGGTGTCGAGCAGGCACGCAGACGCGGCCCGTCTTCCTGCCAGATCCAGCAATCCTGACAGGCGCCCATCAGGCAGAAGCCCGCGCGCCGTTCGGGGCCTGCATCGCCCGCGCGCAGGCTTCGCGCCGATGTCAGCACCGCCGTCAGAACCGTATCCCCCGCCAGCGCCTGACAGGGGCTGCCATCCAGCGTGAAGCGGACGGGCAGGCGGCCCTTTTCCGCAAGCCGGACGAGCCTGCCGGTCATTCAGCGGCCTCGGCGGCTTCGGCGCGGGGCCGGGGCAGCTCCGGAAAGCGGGTGCAGACGGCCTCGAACGCGGCCGCGACCCCTTCGGCGCCGGTGCGCCCCTCCATCCGCGCAAAGATCTCGGTCTTGGCGAAGAACCGCCAGTGGATCGGCAGCGCCGACAGGATCGCGGTCAGCGCGTCATAGGCCGCGGGCGTCCATTGCGCCTCGTAACCGTCGCGCTCGGGGCCGAAATGGAAATGGCCCGGCGCGGGCGTGGCGCGGGCGCGGAGTGCCGCCGTCGCGGGGCCGTCGACCGTGCCGTCGCGCAGCACGACGCCATAGTCCCGTTCGGCGGCCTTGGCCGAGACATAGCCGCGCGCCACATCCTCGGCCACCCGCCAGGGCTCGCGCGCCATCGGATCGCCGCGCCCGCCACCCCCGGCCGACCGGATCTCGAGCACGTCGCCCGGTTGCAGCACGGCGGTATCGACATTGCCCAGACGCCTCTCGTCCGGGGTGCCGGGATTGACGACCATATCGGACAGCCCCGCCGCCCGGCCTCCCAGCACGCCCCAGGGGCGAAAGAAGGACCGGTCGCGGTTGCGCGCGGTGATGCGGGTATCCGGGGCGAAGACGCGGAACGCCATCTCGGTCGCAAGCCCGCCGCGCCAGCGCCCCGGGCCGCCGGAATCGCGCGCGAGCCCGTATTTCACGAATTCGACCGGGGTTTCGGTTTCGGTGATCTCGATGGGCGTGTTTTTCAGGTAGGCCGCATCGGCGCCCGAGCCATTGGTGCCGTCGCGATGGGGCATGCCGCCGCCGCCGCCCACGACCGGGTTCACCGCCGCGATGACGGTCCGGCGGCTGCGGTCGTCCGTCGTCATCACATTGACGATGCAGTTATTGCCCGCCGGTGCTGCAGGCAGGCGGTCGGGCACCGCCTGCGAGAAGGCACCGAAGATCACCGATCTCAGCCGCGCGCAGGTCAGCGACCGCATGCCGACCGCGGCGGGGGCCACCGGGTTCAGCACCGTGCCCTCGGGCGCGATGCAGGTGAAGGGCCGGGTGAGCCCCGTGTTCAGCAGGATCTGCGGGTTCAGGGTGTAAAGGACGTAATAGACGCCCACCAAAAGCATCGTATGGCGCGGATCGCCGCCCGAAGGCACGTTCAGCGAACTGGCCAGTTGCGGATCGGACCCGGTGAAATCGAGGATGGCCTCGTCGCCCCGGATCGTGAGGCGCAGCTTCAGCCGGCAGGGATTGGCCTTTTCGGAATCCTCGTCGGCGTAGTCGGCGAACTCCCATGTCCCGTCGGGCATCGCCGCCAGAACCGCGCGGGCCTGCGCCTCGGCATGATCGAGAAGCCCCGCCACCCCGTCCAGAAACGCCGCCTTGCCGAACTTGGCGATCATCGCATGGACCTTGCGTTCGCCCGTGTTCAGCGCGCCGACCAGCGCCCTGATGTCGCCGATGTTCAGATCGGGCTTGCGCACGTTGGTCGACATTATCCGCAGGATCTGCGCGTCGAAGACGCCTTCGTTCACCAGCTTCATCGGCGGAAAGCGGAGGCCCTCCTGATGGATCTCGGTCAGCGCGCGCGACAGCGAGGCGGGCACGGCGCCGCCCATGTCGGTATTGTGGATATGCCCGCCCGACCAGGCGACGATCTCGCCATCCGCGAAGATCGGTTTCCACAGATGGGTGTCGGGGGCGTGGGTCGCGACATGGCCCGAATAGGGGTCGTTGGTGAAGGCCACATCGCCGGGGCGGTAGTCATCCACCATGTCGATGGCGCGGCCGTAGGTCAGCCCCGGATACCAGGTGGCACCCAGCTCCATCGGCACGGCAAAGGTCTGACCCGCGCGGTCCATCAGCATCACCGTGAAATCCTGCGTCTCTTTCACGAAGGCGGAATGGGCGGTGCGGTGCAGCGTATGGGCCATGTTCTCCGCCGCGGCACGGGCATGGTTCGCGAGAACCTGAAGGGTCATGCGATCAAACATCAGGCGCGCTCCTCGATCTGCAGATGAAGGTTCAGGTGGCGGTCGACACGGGCCCGCGCGCCGGGCGGGATCGCGACGGTGGTGTCTTCCTGGACGATGACGGCGGGGCCTTCGAACCCGGTGCCCGGGGTCAGATCGTCCCGCGAATAGAGCGTTACGTCTCGCAGGGCCCCGCCGGTGTGCACCCGCACGGTCTTCAATGGCGTCGCGGGGGCCACTGCGGCGTCGGCCTCTGGCAGGCTCAGCGCGGGACCGGCGCCGATGGCGGTCAGGCGCAGGTTGACCATCTCGACCGTGCCCGTCGGGTCGTCGAAATCGTAGATCCGGGCATGGGTCGCGTGAAAGGTTGCCGCGATGGCGCCCAGATCGCCCGCCTCGATCCAGGCGGGGTCGAGCGTCACCTCGATCTCGTAGCTTTGCCCGTGATAGCGCATGTCGGCCGACAGGATCAGATCGATCGCGCCGTCATGGCCCTGATCGGCCAGCCATTGGCGGCCCTCGGCGATCAGGTCGGTCAGCGAGGCCCGAAGGCTTGGCAGGACCTCGGGCGAGGGCAGGGCAAAGACCGTGCGGATGAAATCGCCCCTGAGATCGGCCACCAGCCCGCCCAGCGCCGAGACGACGCCGGGACGGCGCGGCGCCATCACATGCGAGATGCCCATTTCCTGCGCCAGGAACGCACCCAGCATCGGGCCGCCGCCGCCGAAGGGCATCAGGGTGAATTCGCGCAGGTCGACCCCCGCGCGCGAGGCCAGTTTCTCGACCTCGACGAACATCTCGGAAACCGCGATATCGAGGATCGCCTGCGCCGTTTCGGCCAGCGGCCGATCGAGGATCGCGGCCAGATCGCCCACCGCCGCGCGGGCCAGCGCGGGGTCCATGTCGAGCTGCCCATAGGCCATTTCCGCATGGCCAAGCCAGCCGCAGACGGCCATCGCATCGGTGACCGTCGCCTTGGTGCCGCCGCGCCCATAGCAGGCGGGGCCGGGGCTCGACCCGGCCGAGTCAGGCCCCACCCGCAGCACGCCGTGATCGTCGATCCAGGCGATGGACCCGCCGCCGATCCCGATCGAGCTGACCGAGACCGACGGAATGTGCAACGGAAACTCGCCCACCAGCTCGCCCGTGCCGAATTGCGCGGCGCCGTCGACGATCAGCGCGAAATCGGCCGAGGTGCCGCCGATATCGAGCGTCAGCACCTTGTCCTCGCCCGCCTGCCGCGCCAGCCAGGCGGCTCCGATCACCCCCGAGGCGGTGCCCGACAGCAGCATGTTCACGCAGGCGGTCTTGCCTTCTGCGGCGTTCATCACCCCGCCATTGGACTTGGTCAGAAGCGCGCGCGCGGGCACGCCGCGGGCGGCCAGACGGTCTTCGAGCGCGCCCAGATAGCCCGCGACGCGCGGGTGGACATAGCCGTTGAGGATTGCGGTCGTCGTGCGTTCGTATTCGCGGATCACCGGCCAGACCTCGGACGAGGTGAAGACGAAAAGGTCGGGCGCAAGCCGTTCGATTTCCGCCTTGATCGCGGTCTCCTGCGCGCCGTCGCGCCAGGCATGCAGCAGTGCCACGACGATGCCCTCGGCCCCCCGGGCGCGGGCCGTGGCGACGGCCCCGGCGACCGCGGCCATGTCCGGCGCGCGGGTTTCCCGCCCGTCGGCCCGCAGCCGCGCGGGAATGCCGAACACCATGTCGCGGGCGATCAGCTGATCGGGGCGCGCACAGAACAGCGAATACATGTCGGGCATCCTGAGGCGCGCCAGTTCGATCACGTCCTCGAAGCCCGCATTGGTCACAAGTGCGAGCCGCGCGCCCTTGCGCTGGATCACCGTGTTGATCCCGACCGTGGTGCCATGGACGAAGCGGGTGATGTCGGCGGGCGCCAGCCCCTCGCGCTCGGCCAGCAGGGTGAGGCCCGTCATCAGCTCGGCCCCCGGCTCGTCGGGCGTGGTCAGCACCTTCAGCGAGGCCACCCGGCCCGAGCGCGTCTCGAGCGCGCAGAAGTCGATGAAGGTGCCGCCGATATCGACGCCGACCTTCCAGTCGGCTGGCAAAGCGCCGCTTGCATCCATGGCCATCTGTCCCTTGCTGTGTCGGGCCGCAGGCTGGCACGAGGGCCGGGGCGCGGTCCAAGACGCATCCTGACCGGCGGCATAAGTTGGGCTTATGCCAAAAGCGTGGGCAGGGCGCGGCAGGTCTGGCGCAGATGGCCGCAAAGCCGGGTTTCGGCCTGCGACAGCGGGCGGTTGCGGGCCGACAGCAATGCCAGCGGCACGGTCGGGCTGGCCGCCAGCGGCCGCACGGCAATGCCCTGAAACTGTGCCCAGGGCAGCAGCGCATCGACAAGGGCCAGCCCAAGCCCCGCCTGCACGAAGCCCACGGCCGAGATCGAGACGTCGATTTCAAGACTGGGGGTCAGGGTCACGCCTCCGGTGCGGGCCGCGCGGGCCAGTTCTTCGGCGGGGCGGGTGTCGCTGCGATAGAAGATCAGCGGCGCCTCGGCCAGATCGGCAAGGCTCAGGCTGTGTTGCGCGGCCAGCGGATGGCCTGAAGGCAGAAGGCAGACAAAGCCAACGCGGCCCAGAACCTCGGCCGCGATATCGGGGGCATGGCGGTCGTCAAGCGCCAGCGCCAGCCCGGCATCGCCCTCGCGCAGCATTCGGATCATCGAGGCCAGCGGCGCGATGTGAGACCGCAGCAGGATCTCGGGGTGGCGCGCCCGGAAGGCGGCCAGCGCGCCGGGCAACACCGCCATTGCGGGCGGGGTCGAGGCAGCGATCCGCACCAGCCCGGCCCGGCCATGCCGCAGATCGGCGGTCTTGCGGCGCAGCCCTTCGAGATCGGCGAAGATCCGTTCGGCCTCGGGGAAGATCTCGATGGCCTCGGGCGTGGGATGCAGGCGGCCCTTGATCCGGTCGAACAGCCGAAAGCCCAGTTCGTCCTCGGTATGCAACAGGATCTGGCTGAGTGCCGGTTGCGAGATGTTCAGCATCCGCGCGGCGGCGGTGACGGTGCCCGCCCGCATGATGGCGGTAAAGACTTCCAGCTGGCGTGCGCGCATCGGCTTTCCATACGTTGGGCTTATAAGGCTATTCCGAACCCGTCTTTGACGCAAAGTCCCGTCGCCGCCAAGCTTGCAGATGGCAAAGACAGGTGGCGGCAGCATGGATGCACTGGTTCTGGGCGGCGGGCTGATGGGCACGGCCTCGGCCTTTTTCCTGGCCCGGCGCGGGGTTCGGGTGACGCTGGTCGAACGCGGCCGGATCGGCACTGGCGCAACAATTGCGTCCTTTGGCAATATCCGCCGGACCGGGCGCTACCTGCCGCAATTGCCGCTGGCCCATCGCGCCCGGGCGCTGTGGGGCGAGGCTGAGGCATTGCTGGGCCGCGATGTCGAGTTTCGGGCGACCGGCCATCTGCGGCTGATCTTCGACACCGACAGCCTGTCGGACATGCGCGCCTTTGCAAAGGCCGCCCGTCCCTGGGGGCTCGACCTTCAGGAACTGTCGCCGACAGAGATCCGCGCGCGCTTTCCGGGGGTCGGGCCCGAGGCCATCGCGGCCTCGTTCTCGCCCGAGGACGGGGCGGCCAATCCGCGTCTGATCGCGCCCGCCTTCGCCGCCGCCGCCCGCGCGCTGGGCGTGCGGATCGTCGAAGAGGCGGGGCGGGCCGAGATCCGCCAGACCGCCGCGGGCTTCGAGGTCGACACCGCGCAAGGCACCTTTGGCGCCGGGGTCCTGCTGAACGCGGCCGGGGCCTGGGGCGCCGGGATCGCGGCGCGGTTCGGTGAGCCGGTGCCGCTGACGGCCTTCGGCCCGCAGATGGGCGTGACCGAGCCGCTGCCGCACCGGGTGCTGCCGGTGGTCGGGATCTGGACCCGGGATGCGGGCCGGAACGGGTATCTGCGGCAGGTCGAGCGCGGCAACATCGTCTTCGGCGGTGCGGCCGAACGGGTGCCGGTGGCGCTTGACCCCGGCCATGCCCATGCCGATCCGGCGCGGCTGCCGGGACAGGTGCAGGCGCTCGTGCGACTTTTGCCTGCGCTGAGGGATGCCGCGATCATCCGCACCTGGTCGGGCTGCGAGGGCTATGTCGCTGACGGGTTGCCGGTGATAGGCGCCTCGACCACGACGCCGGGTCTTTTTCATGCCTTCGGCTTTTGCGGGCACGGCTTTCAGCTTGGCCCCGGGGTCGGCGACGCCATGGCCGAGCTGATCGCGACCGGGGCTTGCGCGACCCCGCTGGCCGAGTTCGGGATCGGGCGTTTCGTCCGATGACCGGCTCAGAAGTCCGACACCTTGCCCCATTGCGCGCGATCGAAGCGCGCCAGCCGGTATTGCGCGATTTCGGTGATCGGCGGGCGGCCCAGCAGGATGTCGGCCACCAGATGGCCAGCACCGGGGCCGATGCCGAAGCCATGCCCGGAAAACCCGGCCGCCAGCAACAGGCCCGGCACGCCGATCTCGCCATCGATGACCGGCACCCCGTCAGGCGTGCTGTCGATATAGCCCGCCCATTCGGCCTGTACCGGCAGCGCCTTCAGCGCAGGCAGCAGCCGGCGGGCGCGGGTCAGCGTCTCGGCGATCAGCTTCGGCGCCGGGCGCGGGTCGAGGATGCGGACCGTCTCCATCGGCGTGGGCGCGTCCATCGCCCAGCGGCGCCGGGTCTCGACGCCTGCGGCCCAGGCCTGGAACCCGCCCGGGGCCAGCGCCTGCCAGCGCTTGGCGAACATCGGCAGGAAGTGCCGCGCGCCCATCAGTGCGCCGGGCGTCGGGTCGAGACTGGCCTTGCCCGAGATCGCCAGCGTATGCCCGCCATCGCCGCGCCGGGTGACCGAGACGGCGGCGGTATGAAGCGCGGCGGGCAGATCGCCGCCGCCGGGCGCGAGCGACAGGATCGAGCTGCGGACCGAGGCCTGCGGAAAGCGCAGCCCAAGCTGGTGCAGGAAGCTCGCGGCCCAGGCGCCGCCCGCAAGCACCACCTGACGGGTGCGGATCACGCCCTTTTCGGTGATGACGCCGCTGACCGCGCCCGCCTCGCGCTCGATCCCGCGGGCGGCGCAGTTCTGCAGAACGGTGCCACCCAGCTTCGTCACGCCGGTTGCGATCATGGGGGCGGCACGGGCCGGGTCGGCGATGCCGTCGGTCGGCGACCAGACCCCGCCCGCCCAGGATTTCCCGGTCGCGGCGCCGCGCTCGGCGGCTTCGGCGGCGCTCAGCATCCGGGTATCGATGCCCGCGCCCCGGGCAAAGCGGCCCCAGTCGGCCCAGCCCTCGATTTCGGCAGGGTCGTTGGAGAGATAGAGAAGCCCAGAGCGGCGGAAGCCGAGATCGACGCCGGTTTCGACGGTCATGCGCTCCCACAGCTCGAGGCTTCTGGTGGCCAGCGGCAGTTCGCGCGCGTCGCGGTTCTGCTGGCGGCACCAGCCCCAGTTGCGCGAGGACTGTTCGGCGCCGACCAGTCCCTTTTCCAGCAGCACGACCTTCTGTCCGGCCGCGGCCAGCCAATAGGCGGCCGACACGCCCACGATGCCTGCGCCGATGACGACGCAATCGGCGGATTCGGGCAGGATATCGGGGGTTTCGATCCGGTGAAGGGGCGCGGGCATGAGGGGACTCCGGTCTGTTCGGGGCCGACGTTAGGCCAGCCGCCGCGCCCGTACCTGCCAGAAACCGCGCCGGAAACAGCATTTCCTGCGGAATTGCCCTTGCCGAACAGCGTGAGAAGGCGTTTCTCGGACGTTGCGTCAGACGGCCGCAGACCGCCCGCCGGGGCCGAGGACGCCCCCCGATGACGCCTTACCGCCGAGGACCGCCCATGGACAGCCGCCAGAAGCTTGACCGCATCGACATCAAGATCCTGTCCGAGTTGCAGAAGAACGGACGGATCACCAATGTCGAGCTGGCCGAACTGGTCAACCTGTCGCCCTCGCCCTGCCTGATGCGGGTCAAGAAGCTGCAGGCGGCGGGCTACATCACCGGCTATTCGGCGCAGATCGATCTGGCGAAGCTGGGCGAGACCCTGACCGTCTTCACCGAGGTCACGCTGAAGAACCACCGCCATATCGACTTTTCGCGGTTCCAGCAGACCGTGGCCAAGATAGAATCCTGCATCGAATGCCATCTGGTGTCGGGCGGCTACGACTATCTGCTGAAATTCGTGACCGCGGGCATCGTCGACTATCAGACCATCATGGAAAGCCTGATCGACCGCGACATCGGCATCGACAAGTATTTCAGCTTCGTCGTGATCAAGTCGCCCTTCATCAAGTCGCAGATCCCGCTGACCAGCCTGTTCGCGGGCAAGCTCGACACCTAGCGGCGCGAGAAGGCGGCCAGCAATTCGGGGTCCTGGTCGAGACTGTCGAGCCATCCGGGGTCGAGCTGCGGCACCGACGAGATCAGCAGTTTCGAATAGGGATGCGCGGCCTCGGCCGACATCCGGGCCGCGGGCAGTTCCTCGACCACTTCGCCCCTGTACATGACCAGCACGTCGTCGCAGATCGCCTCGACCGTCGAAAGGTCGTGCGAAATGAACATGTAGCTGAGGTTCAGTTCGGATTGCAGCTCTTCCAGCAGCTTCAGGATCGCGGCGGCGACCACGGTGTCGAGCGCCGAGGTGATTTCGTCGCAAAGGATCAGCTCGGGCTCGGCGGCCAGCGCCCGGGCGAGGTTCACCCGCTGTTTCTGACCGCCCGACAGCTCGCGCGGCAGCCGGTATTTCAGCGCGGCGGGCAGATGCACCATGTCCAGCAGCGCATCGACCCGGGCGTCGCGGGCCGCGCCGCGGAGCCCGTGGTAGAATTTCAGCGGACGCGCGAGGATGCTGCCGACCGTCTGGGCCGGATTGAGCGCGGTGTCGGCCAGCTGAAACACGATCTGCATGCGCCTGAGGTCTTCCTTGCGGCGCTCTTTCAGATCGCCGTCAAGCTCGTGCCCGTCCAGCAGGACCGCGCCGCGATAGGGCGGCAGGATCCCCGAAACGGCGCGGGCGAGGGTCGATTTCCCGGACCCGGATTCGCCGATCACCCCAAGGTTGCGGCCACGTTCCAGCCGGAAATTGACGTTCTTCAGGACCTTTATGGCGGGCTCGGCGTTCTGGAACGTGCCATAGCCCGCATGCAGGCCGATCGCTTCGAGGATCGGCGGGCGGGGCTGCAGGCCGGCGATGCTGCGCGGCTGGTGCGGCACCGGATCGACCGCCGCCAGCAGCGCCTTGGTATAGGGGTGGCGGGCCTCGGTCAGGATCTTCGGCGTGGTGTTCTCTTCCTGGATCTCGCCGCCCTTCAGCACGATGATCCGGTCGGCGATCTGGGCGACCACGGCCAGATCGTGGCTGACATAGACGCCCGAGACGCCGCCTTTCTGTACCACCGCCTTGAAGGCGCGCAGCACCTCGATCTGGGTGGTGACGTCAAGCGCCGTGGTCGGTTCGTCGAAGATCACCAGTTTCGGGTCGCCGATCAGCGCCATCGCCGCGGCCAGCCGCTGCAGCTGGCCGCCCGAGACCTGGTGCGGATAGCGCCGCCCGATGGTCTCGGGCTGGGGCAGGGCAAGCGCGCGAAAGAGCGAGACCGCCTTGGCCTCGGCCTCGGCGCGCGGCATCAGGCGGTGGATGCCGGTGATCTCGACCACCTGATCCATGATCCGCTTGGACGGATTGAAGGCGGCGGCGGCCGATTGCGGCACGTAGGACACCTCGGTCCCGCGCAGCTCGGCGCGCGCGGCCTCGGTCATCGCGGTGACGTCGCGGCCGTCCAGCGTGACGGTGCCGCCCGTGATCGAACAGCCGGGTCGGCAATAGCCCATCAGCGACAGCGCGATGGTGGTCTTGCCCGACCCGGATTCGCCGATCAGCGCGACGAACTCGCCGGGCCGGATGTCGAAGGACACGCCCTTGATGATCTCGACCTGGCGGCCGGCATCGGTCACGGCGCCGATATGCAGGTCGTGGACGGTGACAAGAGGCTGGCTGGCGTCGGGCATCAGGCGCTCCTGTCGCGGATACGGGTGGGCATGTTGTCGATGAAGAGGTTCATCGAGATGGTCAGCGACGCGATGGCCAGCGACGGGAACACCACCGCAGGCGCCCCGAAGCTGAGCGCGCCGATATTCTCGCGCACCAGCGCGCCCCAGTCGGCATTGGGCGGCTGCACCCCGAGCCCGAGGAACGACAGGCCCGACAGCACCAGCACGATGAAGACGAAACGCACGCCCAGATCGGCCAGCACCGGGCCGAGGATGTTGGGAAAGATCTCTCGCGCGATCAGATAGGGGGTGCGCTCGCCCCGCGCCCGGGCGACGGTGACAAAGTCCATGGTGTTGACGTTCACCGCAAGCGACCGGGCAAAGCGGTAGGCCCCGGGCATGTAGATCGCGGCCAGCGTCAGGATCAGCACGGTCAGCGACGAGCCCACGGCGGCGACCACCACCAGCCCGAACAGCAGCCCCGGAATGCCGTTGATCGCATCCAGCAGCCGCGAGAGCCCCATATCGAAGATCCCGCCGAGCACGGCGGCGATCATCCCCAGCACGACGCCGACCGAACAGGCGATGGTGACGGCGGCGAGCGAGATGCCCACCGTGTAGCGCGCGCCCATCAGGATGCGCGAAAGCATGTCGCGGCCCAGATAGTCGGTGCCCAGCAGGAATTTCTGCGACATCGGACCGAAATAGTCCCAGTCGACGATTTCGCCCACCGGGTAGGGGGTTATCAGCGGCCCGACCAGCGCGATGACGCCCCAGAGCAGGACGATGGCCAGACCGATCCGTCCGGCCCAGTTGAAGCGAAAGCCATGGCGGGCGGGCGACAGGAACATCGGTTTGGGCATCAGCGGCGGAGCCTCGGATTGGACAGGATCGCGACCAGATCGGCCAGGGTGATGAGCGTCAGATAGCTGACGCAGAAGATCATCGCGCAGGACTGGATCAGCGGCAGGTCGCGGGTCGCGACCGCGTCGACCATCAGCTTGGCGACGCCCGGATAGTTGAAGATGGTTTCGACGATGATGACCCCGCCGACGAGGTAAGAGAGCGACAGCGCCATGGCATTGGCGATGGGCCCCAGCGCGTTCGGCAGCGCATGGCGCAGCACCTGGCGGATACGGCCCGCCCCCTTCAGCCGCGCCATCTCGACATAGGGGGTGTCGATGGTCTCGATGAGGGCCGCGCGCGTCATGCGGATCATCTGGGCCGAGACCACGAAGGTCAGGGTGATGACCGGCATGGTATAGGCTTTCAGCAGCGCCCAGAACGTGCCGACCTCGGCCCCGAAGCTGAGCGCGGGCAGCCATTTCAGCCAGACCGCGAAGATCAGAACGGCCAGCGTCGCGACCATGAATTCGGGCACCGAGATCACGGTGATGGTCAGCGCGGTCACCAGCCGGTCATAGACCGAGCCGCGCCACATCGCCGCCGTGATCCCGAGAAACAGCGCCAGCGGCACCGAGACGGCCGAGGTGACGCCCGCCAGTTTCAGCGAATTCGCCAGCCGGTCGCCGATCAGGTCGGCCACGGGCATCTGGTTGACATAAGACGTGCCCAGATCGCCGGTGAAAAGCCCGCCGAGCCAGCCCAGGAAGCGCAGGAAGGCGGGCTGGTTCAGCCCCATCGCCTCGCGCAGGCCCGCGACCGCCTCGGGGGTGGCGGCCTGCCCCAGCAGGATCTCGGCCACGTCGCCGGGCAGAAGGTCGGTGGCGAAGAAGACGGCGAAGGACACGATGATCAGGGTGATCAGCGCGATGCCCAGCCGCCGGGCGACGAGGATATAGGGGATCAGGGATGCCTGCACGGACGTGGCTCTCCTCCTGCGTGGGGCGTCGACTTTGGGCGCGGGAGGGATCGCCCCCCGCGCCCGCGTTCAGGGGCGGCGCCTAGGCGTCGAGCCAGACATATTCGGCGAAGGCGTAGCCCATCATGCCGCCCAGCGGATTCGGTTTGAGCCCCTTCACCTTTTCCGACAGCGCGTCGACGTTCGAGATGTAGGCCGGGATCAGCGTGCCCGCCTGGGTCGCGACCATCTTTTGCATGTCCCAGTAGATCTCGGTCCGCCGCGCTTCGTCCAGCGACCCGCGGGCCTCGACCAGCAGGCTGTCGAACTTCTCGGACGCATAGTGGCTTTCGTTCCAGGGCGCGTCCGAGGCGTAAAGCAGCGAGAACAGGATGTCGGGGGTCGGGCGCGGGTTGATGTTGCCGAAATGGACCGGCGCCTTCAGCCAGTAGTTCGACCAGTAGCCGTCCGAGGGCACCCGCTGCACGTCGAGCTTCATGCCGATCTCGGCGCCGGCCTGCTGGATCACGGTCGCCATGTCGACCGAAGAGGTTGCGGCATCCGAGGCCACCACCGGGATCGAGGTGCCCAGAAGCCCGGCCTTGTCGAAGATGTGTTTCGCCTTTTCGGGGTCGAACTCGGCCGGTTTGAGGTCGGGGTTGTGATAGCGGTTCGCGCTGGACACGGGCTGGTCGTTGCCGATCTCGCCCAGACCCCGCAGGACCGCCTTGACGATCTGTTCGCGGTTGATGAGGTGGCGCATCCCCTCGATGAAGCCCGCCTTGGTGCCGGGGTCCATGTCGAGCCGGATGTTCAGGTCGGTATAGTTGCCGGACGTGGTGACCGACTTGACCACATTGGGCTGGCTGTCGATCAGCCGCATCGAGCGCGGGTTGATCGAGGCCGCCAGCTGGATGTCGCCCGACAAAAGCGCATTGACCCGCGCGCTGTCATCCGAGATCGCGAAGAACTCGAAACTGTCGAGATAGGGGCCTTCGGCCTTGAAGTAGTTGGGGTTTTTCGTGCCGATCGAGCGCACGCCCGGTTCGAACACCTCGCAGAGGAAGGCGCCGGTGCCGTTGGCCTTGGTGAAATCGGTCGTGCCCTCGGCCAGGATCATGAAGTGGTGCAGCGACAGGATCGTCGGCAGGTCGGCATTGGGGGCTGCCAGCTCGATGCGGACGGTCAGGTCGTCGACCGCCGTGATGGCGGTCATCTGCTTGGCGATCGAGTTCGCCTTGGAGCCCACGCTGTCGTCGAGGTGGCGGTTCAGCGAATAGACCACATCGGCCGCGGTCAGGGTCTTGCCATCATGGAAAGTGACGCCGGATTTCAGGTTGACCTGCCAGACCTTCGCGTCGTCGGTTTCAAGGCTTTCGGCCAGTTCCATCTGCACCTGACCGGCTTCGTCGAGGAAGGTCAGGCGGTTGTAGAAGGCGCAGCAGCGCACATAGTCGGTCGAGAGCGACGCCTTGGCCGGGTCGAGCGTGTCGGCGGTCGAGGAGGACCAGCCGGCGGCCCGAAGCGTGCCGCCCGTCACCGGCGTGGCGGCCACCGCCGCCCCGGCGCGCAGCAGGATCGAGGACCCGGCCGTTACGGCCACGCCCGAGGCCATCAGCATCTTCAGAAGCTCGCGACGCGAGGCGCCGCGCCGGATCGCATGTTCGACCGCCGCGTCGTCGCGTCCGGTCCAGTTGGTGGGCTTGAAGGTCATGGGCTTGTCGTCTCCCTGTTGGAGGGGGGCCGGACGCCTTTGCCATGCGTTTGCGGCCCGGATGTGCCGTGTCCGGGATTGCCTGTCCCGGAGGGCGGATCAGTCCGCGAAGGCCCGGTCGACGGCGTCGGCAAGGTCCGCGAGGCTGTGGAAGTGGTAGTCGGGCTTGGTGAATTCGGCGGGCTCGATGGTCCCGCCATAGCCTTTCTGGGCATGGCGCCGCTGGATCCAGCAATTGGTCATGCCCAGCGCGCGCGAGATGCCGATGTCGTGATACTGGCTTTGTGCGGTATGCAGGATCCGGTCCGTGCTGCCGCCGGTCGCCGCGACATGGGCGAAGACCTGTTCGAAGAAGGCCGGATCGGGCTTTTCGGTGCCGGTCTCGTCGGTGGTGAAGCCCGCCCAGAACGGCTCGCCCAGCTTGGCGGCGTATTTCTCGTAGGCCCAGCGGCGGGCATTGGTCATCGCGATCAGCTTGTAGCGTCTGGCCAGCCGGGCCAGCGCCTCGGCGCTGTCGGGGAAGGGCTGCGCCTCGCCCACCGCGTCGATCATGCTCTGGCGCGCCTCGGGGGTGTCGGGCAGACCGAATGCGGTGGCGATGCGCCCGTAGCAGCGGCCCAGATCGTCGGGGAATTTCAGCGCGTCGGGCTCGTAGCGCGCGGCGCGATAGACGCTCAGCGCAGCCTCGCCGTCCAGATCGATGCCCGCGGCCGTCGCGATGGCGTCGAGCCCGGCCTTGATGGCGCCCTCGAAGTCGATCAGCGTGCCGACCACGTCGAAGCTGACATAGTCGAACCGGGTGAGCGGCATGACCTGCGTCTCGGCGGTTTGGTCGTCCATGATCGGCCTCTCCTTCATGCGGCCATGGCATCCGCCATGGAACATTCTTCTGTCTGCGGCACCCGGGCGCCGGGGGTGTCTTGCCGGGGCGGGGTGGGACGTTTCCTGTCGTTTCGCCCTTGTATTTCAGGCCGTCCGCGATCCCGGAGCGCCTGCGCCTCGCCTGAGTGTGCCGCTGGCGCAAAAGCGGAATGTGCGAAAGATCCGGGCGCCGCGGCAGAAACTACCGAATCCGGCCCGCACGCGGCATATCCGGTTGCGGCGCTGGCCGGTGCGATACCGGGCTCAATACCCGGCCTCGGGATCGACAAGTCCCGGCAGGGTCTGACCTGCGCGCCAGGCCATCAGCACCGCCAGCGCATGGCGGGCGCCTTCCTCGGGGTCGGTATTGGCCGCGACATGGGGGGTGATGACGATCCGCGGATCGGCCCAGGCGGGATGGTCTGCCGGCAGCGGCTCGGGGTCGGTCACATCGAGCATGGCCGAGGCCAGACGGCCTGCATCGAGCGCGCCCGACAGCGCCGCCATGTCGAGCTGCGCGCCACGCCCGGCATGGACCAGATGCGCGCCTTGGGGCAGCTTCGCAAAGAGACCGGCGTTCAGGATGCCGCGGGTGCTGCGGGTCAGCGGAAGCAGGCAGATCAGGATGTCGGTGCGGGCAAGAAAGGCGTCGAGCCCGGCCGCGCCATGGATCTCGATCCCGGGCACCGGCGTGCCGGACCGGCTCCAGCCCGCGACCTCGAAGCCGAGGCCCGCGAGGGTTTCCGCGGCCAGCCGCCCGATCCGCCCCATCCCCATGATTCCGACCCGGCGCGAGCCGGCCAGTCGCACCGGGCGCTGGCACCAGCGGCCCTGCCGGGCGGCGTCCAGATAGGCGGGCATGTCGCGATGCAGCATCAGCGTGCCCATCACCACCCAGTCGCGCACCATTCTGTCGATCCCCGGCGCGACGGTGCGGACCAGCGCCACTCCCGGCGGCAGCGGCGGCATGTGATCGACGCCTGCACCCACCGACAGAAGCACCCGCAGGTTGGGATAGGCGGACAGGTCCGGCGGTTGCCAGCAGGCCAGATGGGTGACGGCGGCCGCGTCCCGGACCTCGTCCGTGCCGACCCACAGATCCTCGCCCGCCTCGTGAAAAACACGGCGCCAGATGGCACCGCGTTCTGGGTAGGACAGCAGCAGAAAGGCCATCAGGCCATCGCCTGCCGGATCTCGGGATCGTCCAGCGTCAGGTCCAGCACCTTGCGGGTGCGCTCGACGATGGCGTCGATCTCGGCCTCGGTGCAGCAAAGCGGCGGCGCATAGCCGAAGATGCCGTTGGCGAAGGCGCGGATCACCAGGCCCTGGTCCCAGGCGCGGTCGAAAAGCCGGGTCGCGGCGTTCAGCTCGGCCGGAACCGGGGTCTTCTTGGCCTTGTCGGTCACCATCTCGATGGCGGCCAGCATGCCCCGCCCGCGCACGTCGCCCACCAGCGGGTGATCGGCAAGCCCCTGCAGCCCCGCCATCAGCCGCGCCCCCATCTTGCGGCCGTTTTCCAGCAGGCCGCCGTCCTCGTAGAGCCGCAGCACCTCAAGCGCGACGGCGGCCGAGACCGGATGCGCCGAATAGGTGAAGCCATGGCCCACGGCGGCCGCGCCCGCGCCCTCGGCGATGGTCTCGTAGACATGATCGGCCATGAAGACCGCGCCCATCGGCACATAGCCCGAGGTCAGCCCCTTGGCGGTGGTCATCAGGTCGGGCACGATCCCTTCGTCCTCGCAGGCGAACAGCGGGCCGGTGCGGCCGAAGCCGGTGATGACCTCGTCGGCGACGAACAGCACGCCATAGTCGCGGCAGGTCTCGCGCATCGCCTTGACCCAGCCCGGCGGCGGCACCAGCACGCCCCCCGAACCCTGGATCGGTTCCACATAGAAGGCGGCGACACGCTCGGGGCCGATCTCCTCGATCTTGGCCTTCAGTTCGGCGACCGAGGCGGCGGTAATGGCCTCGGGATCGTCGCCCACCGGATTGCGGTAGCTGTAATGGGACGAAATCTTGTGCTGCCACTCATAGGGCACGCCGAAGCCGGTATGGAAGGACGGCAGGGCGGTCAGGCCCGCGCCCATCGTGGTCGAGCCGTGATAGCCCTGGGCGACCGAGATGAACTGGTCGCGGCCGGGCTGGCCCTTGGCATGCCAGTAATAGCGCACGAAGCGGATCGTGCTGTCGACCGAATCCGACCCGCCGAGGGCAAAGTAGATGTGGTTCAGATCGCCCGGGGCGCGCTCGGCCAGAGCGGCGGCCAGCCGGATCGGGGCCTCGGCGCCAAGGTCGAAATAGCCCGTCGCATAGGGCAGGCGGCGCATCTGTTCCGCGGCGGCCTCGACGATGCTGTCATGGCCATAGCCCGCATTGACGCACCAGAGCCCGGCGAAGCCGTCGATCAACTCGCGGCCTTCGGCATCGGTGACGGTGGCGCCCTTGGCCGATTGCAGAAGACGAACGCCGCGCGCCTCGTGGCCCTGCCAGGAGGCGACCGGGTGAACAAGATGCGCGCGATCGAGCTCGATCAGCGAATTCGACAACATGGCTGCGGTCTCCGAAATTCAGCCCAGGGCCTGCGAGGCGAGGGCATGGGTTGTGAAACTGTTGTCGCGCCTGGGGGCGGGGCCCCGGTGCATTTCCGTCCCGCCGCCCACATGCGGCAGGCCGATTTCTTGCAGAAGCGGCCCGAGGCCGAGGCCGGGCCGGGTGTCGATCCGCAGGAACCGGCCCGGCATCCCCTGGGCCGCGGCTGCAATCAGCGCCCGGGCGGTCAGCGGGGTGTCGGCCGCAAGCGGGCCCAGAACGGTGCCCCGGCCGAACTCGCGCAGCATCGCGAACCCGCCTTCGGCCATCAGGATCCGGCCCGAGGCGGCGATCCTTGTCAGCAGCGCGCGCCGGTCGGCGCCGGTCGCGGCCCGGTCCATGGCGGCGATCCGGTCGAGATCATCGGCCCCGCCGGTTCGTACCGGCAGCCCTGGCGGCGGCAGATGGCGGACCACCTCGCCCTGATGCTGCACGATCTCGCCGGTGGCGGCAAAGCCCAGCTTTTCGTAAAGCGGGCGGCCCTCGGGGGTTGCGACCAGCGACAGCGCGCGGTCGCCGGCAAGCGCAATCACCGCCTCCATCAGACGGCGGCCCAGCCCCTGCCCGCGCAGCGCCGCATCGACGATGATCATGTTCAGCGCGGCCCGGTCCCCGAAGGCGGAACAGAAGGCGGTTCCCACGACGCGGCCCTCGGCGTCAAGCGCGGCCACGCCGGTCGAGACCGACAGGACCAGCGCCCAGTCCTCGCGCCGATGCGGCCAGCCCGCCTGCTGCGAGAGCCGCACGCCATCCGCCAGATGGCTGTCGTCGAAAGGCACGATCGGGATCATTGAACCTCCATCCGTTCGGGCGCCGGGTCGGGCGCCGGGGCGCCGCCTGCCCCGAAGGCTAGGGGCGCGCCCCCGGCAGAAGCCACCGGATCGCCGGACCGGGCGGCATTTTCTGTGGTGCGCCCTGCTCGCGCGACACGATATGCCGCGTTCAGGCGGCCGCGAGCCGGTCGCCAAGCCGCAGCGCCATTGCCCGCGCGGCATGCAGTTCGTCGACCGTCAGATATTCCTCGGGCTTGTGAGCGCGGGCGATGTCGCCGGGGCCACAGACCACGGACGGCACACCTGCTGCCTGGAAAAGCCCTGCCTCGGTTCCGAAGCTGACCGCCGCAAGCGGCGTCTGGCCCGAGATCTCGGCGGCGAGTGCGGCCAGCGGGCTGGCCTCGTCAAGCGAGAGCGCAGGGTAGGCGGACTGAAGCTCGACCGTCACACCCTCGCCCGCGGCGGCGATGACCGGGGCCAGCAGACCCTGCGGATCGACGCCCGCGATGGCGCGCGCCTCGATCATTGCCTGAGCTGCGGCGGGCAGGATATTGACCGCCTGCCCGCCCGAAACCGTGCCGACCTGCAGCGTCGACCAGGGCGGGGCGAAATGCGGGTCCTGCGCCCCGGACTCGAGCGCGGCCGACTGCGCCCGGGCCGCCGTCAGCACCGGGATCAGCCGGTGGATCGCGTTGCAGCCCAGATCGGGGCGCGAGCTGTGCCCCGAGATGCCTTCGGCCGAGACGCGGATCGTGGCCTTGCCCTTGTGGCGCAGCACCGGCACCAGCCCGGTCGGTTCGCCGACGATACAGCCCAGAGGTGCCGCGCAAAGCGTCGGCAGCCGCTTGATCAGATGCGGCACCCCAAGGCAGCCGGCCTCTTCGTCATAAGAGAGCGCGATATGGATGGGGGCGGCCAGTTCGCGCCGCGCCAGATCCGGCACGGCCGACAGCACGGCGGCGACAAACCCCTTCATGTCGCAGGCGCCGCGCCCGATCAGCCGCCCGGCCTCTTCGCGCAGCGTGAAGGGATCGGCCCGCCAGTCCGGCTCGCCCGCGGGGACGACATCGACATGGCCCGACAGGATATAGCCCGGCACGCCCACGGGGCCGATGCTGGCGAAGAGGTTGAACCGGTCGCCCTCGGGCCCCGCGATCACCGAGAAGGGCACGCCGTTCTCGATCAGATAGTCGCGGACGAAGTCGATCAGCGCCCCGTTCGGCCGTCCGGCGACGGTGCGGAAGGCGACGAGATGGGCAAGCATCAGTTCGGGGGGCATGGGGTCTTTGATCCGGTTCCGGGGTGGGGCGGGGCAGGGGCTCCGCGGCGCTGTCCCCAGAATGCCCGCGGCGCCCCACGCGATGCGGCCGTTCTTGGCGCTCTGGCGGCACGACCTGCCGCGGCCCGGGGACGATACGCAATTTCATGCGCCCCTGCGGGCAAAGGCGGCAAGGTCTTCCGTCGTGCCGGGCGCATGCTCTGGCGGAACTGACCGGAGACCCCCATGACCTTCCGCCCGAAATACATCACCTTCGATTGTCACGGCACGCTGATCCATTTCGCGATGGCCGAGGCCGCCACCGAAATCTGGGGGCCCCGTCTGTCGCCCGAGAAACTGGCAAAATTCATCAGGAATTTCGCGGCCTACCGGCTGGACGAGGTGCTGGGCGCCTGGAAGCCCTATGCCGAGGTCGTCCATAATGCGGTCGAGCGGACCTGCAAGGCCAACGGTCTGCCCTTCGACCCGGCCGAGGCCGCCAGGATCTACGATCTGGTGCCGAGCTGGGGGCCGCATCCCGACGTGCCGGCGGGGCTTTCGAAGGTGGCGCACGAAATCCCGCTGGTGATCCTGTCGAATGCCGACAATGCCCAGATCCACCAGAACGTGGCCCGGCTGGGCGCGCCCTTCGCCCATGTATTCACCGCCGAGGACGCGCAGTCCTACAAGCCCCGGATGCGCGGCTTCGAATACATGCTCGACAGCCTCGGCGTCGGGCCCGAGGACATCCTGCATGTGTCCTCGTCCTTCCGCTACGACCTGATGACCGCGCATGATCTGGGCATCGTCAACAAGGTCTGGGTCAATCGCGGCCACGAACCGGCGAACCCCTATTACGGCTATACCGAGATCAACGACATCTCGGGGCTGGCCGGCGTCGTCGGGCTGTAGGCGGAGACGGGCGATGGACTATTCCTCGTACTGGCACGAGACCGCGCCACGCTTTGCGGGCGCCTGCCCCGACAAGGTCTCGGGGCGTTTCGACGTGGCGGTGATCGGCGGCGGCTTCACCGGGCTGAACGCGGCGCGGCAGCTGGCCAAGGCGGGCGTCAAGGTCGCGCTGCTTGAGGCCGCGCATGTCGGCGCGGGCGGGTCGGGGCGCAATGGCGGGCATCTGAACAACGGCGTGGCCCATGGCTATGCCGAGGCCAAGACCGCGCTGGGCGCCGAGGCCGCGCACCGGCTTTACAAGGCCTATGACGCCTCGATCCGGATGATCGAGGCGATCACGCAGGAAGAAGGCATCGACTGCGATTTCCGCTGGTCGGGCAAGCTGAAGCTGGCCTCGAAGCCGGGTCATGTGGACGGGCTGAAGGCGAATTACGAGCTGATCCACCGCGAGGTCGACCCCGAGACGCGATGGCTCGAGCGCGCCGATCTGGCGGGCGAGGTCGGGTCCGAGGCGTTTCACGGAGCGGTACTTTATCCGAAATCGGCGATGATGCACATGGGCCGCTATGTGACCGGGCTGGCCGAGGCCGCCCGGCGCCACGGCGCGGTGATCTGGGAAGGCGCGCCGGTGACGGCACGCGAAAAGGGCGTGACCGGCTGGGCCGTGACGACGCCCAAGGGCACGCTGACCGCCGACCGGGTGATCCTCGCGACCGGCGCCTATACGCCCCGGACCTTTGACTATTTCCGGCGCCGCATCCTGTCGGTCGGGTCCTTCATCGTCGCGACCCGGCCGCTGAGCGCCGAGGAAGCCGCGCAGGCCATGCCCGGCAACCGGACCTGCGTGACCTCGATGAATGTCGGCAACTATTTCCGGCTGTCGCCCGACAACCGGCTGATCTTCGGCGGACGGGCGCGGTTCTCGGCGGTGTCCGACCAGCGCTCGGACGCGAAATCGGGCAAGATCCTGCGCGCCTCGATGGCGGCGATCTTCCCCGATCTGGCCCGGGTCGAGATCGACCATTGCTGGGGCGGGCTCGTGGGCATGACCAAGGACCGCTTCCCGCGCGCGGGTCGGGCCGACGGCGTGATCTATGGCATGGGCTATTCCGGTCACGGCGCGCAGATGTCGACGCTGATCGGGTCGGCGCTGGCCGATATCGCGATGGGGCGGGACGACACCAACCCGCTGAGCGGGCTCGACTGGCCGCCGATCCCGTTCAATACCGGCAAGCCCTGGTTCCTGCCGGTGGTGGGCGCCTATTTCCGGCTGAAGGACGTGATGTCCTGACCGGTCGCCGCCACGGGCCGCGTCCCCTTGCCGCCAAGCACCGGCGCAAGGGCCGCGGCCAGCAGCGCGCACAGCCCCAGCAGCATGAAGGCCAGGCGCAGCGAGGTCGCCTCGGCGATCAGCCCGATCAGGGCCGGCCCCATCAGAACCGATCCGTAGCCCATGGTCGCGACCGAGGCGATGGCCTGACCGGGCGGGATCTCGGGGTCGGCGGCGGCCCGGCTGAAGGCCAGCGGCACCAGCACCGCAAGCCCCAGCCCCATCAGCGCGAACCCGGCCAGCGCCAGCGGAAAGCTCATCGGTCCGGTGACGAGCGCCACGCCCAGCGCCGCCGTCAGCCCGCCCGCCCGCGCCACCGGCCCCGGTCCGAGGCGGACCACCAGCCGGTCGGCGCAAAGCCGCATCGCCACCATGCTGCCCGAATAGACGGTATAGCCCAGGGCCGCACGCGCCTCGGTGGCGCCGATGCCCTCGCGCAGCAGGATCGCGCTCCAGTCGACCATGGCGCCCTCGCCGAAGCCCGAGGACAGCGCGATCAGCCCGACCAGGATCAGCGGCCCGCGAGGCAGCGCGAAGACCGGCGCCCGGCCCTGGCGCGGGGCGATGCGCGAGGTCCAGGGCACTGACAGGAAGGGCCCCATCGCGGCCCCGACCGCCAGGGCGGCCAGTGCGAAATGCAGCCCGACCGTCAGGCCAAGGCCGACCGCCGCCAGCCCCGATGCCGCGCCGATCCCGGCGCCGAAGCTCCACATCGCGTGAATCGAGGACATGACCGAGCGGCCCATCTGGCGTTCGACCTCGGCGGCCCAGCCGTTCATGGCCACATCCATCGCGCCATGGGCCGCGCCAAACAGGACCAGCGCCGCGCCCAGCGTCAGGGGGCTGGGGGCCAGACCGGCGAGAACGAGGCTCAGCAGATAGACCGGGGCCATCCGCCGGGTCAGGCGCACCGCGCCCAAGGCGTCGCTGAGCCGGCCGGCCAGCGGGAAGGAGACAAGCGCCCCGAGCCCCATCAGCAGGATCATGAAGCCAAGCTCGGCCTCGGACAGGCCATGACGCTCGGCCACGGCGGGCACGCGCGAGGCCCAGGCGCCCAAAAGGAAGCCGTTCAGCGCGAATGCCGCCGCGGCGCCGCGCCAGGGGGTGCGGAATGTGGGCATGCCGATCCTCCGGATGCGTGGGGCGCGCGGGGACCCGCGTCGTGCTTGCCCCCTCGATTGCAGGAAATGCCGCCCGGGGCAATCGGTGCCGCGTCGTGCGGGCAAGCTCTCGCCGAAGGGGCCGCGGCGGGGTCCTGCGCTGACGTGATGCGACGCCCGACGCCATCAGAGGGCGTCTGATGGCTTGTGCCACGGTCCCGCTTCTGGTCTTGATGTTGCCCGCGGGTCCGTGCGGCCCGCCATCGGGCCCCGCGCCACAGGGCCGGGCAAAAAGACGGAGGAGAACCATGAAGGCTGCGAAACTGGGAGGGCGCGCGCTGGCCGCCCTGATTGCGGGGGCGCTGATGCTGGGGACGGCCTCGGCCGAGACCCTGCGCCTGTCGCATAATGTCGGCGACACCACGACCTGGCACAAGGGCGCCGAGAAGTTCGGCGAGCTGCTGTCCGAGGCCACGGATGGCGAGATGACCGTCCGGGTCTTTCCCAATGCGCAGCTTTCGGGCGGCGACCAGATGAAACAGGCCGAGATGGTCGGGCGCGGGGCGCTCGATCTGGTGGTGACCTCGGCGATCAATGTGACGCCCCTGGTGCCCGAGATGGCGATCTTCTCGCTGCCCTATCTGTACAGCTCCTATGACGAGGTCGACGCCACGACCCAGGGCGCGCCGGGCGAGATGATGGCGAAGATCCTGCTGGAGAAGGGGATCGTCGTTCTGGCCTGGGGCGAGAACGGCTTTCGCGAGTTGACCAACAATGTCCGCCCGGTGAAATCGCCCGAGGACATGAAGGGCCTCAACATGCGGGTGTCGGGGCCGATGTATATCGACGTGATGAACGCGCTTGGCGCCAACCCGACCCAGATGCAATGGTCCGAGACGCTGACCGCGCTGCAGCAGGGCGTGGTCGACGGGCAGGAAAACCCGATCGGCGCGGTGATCATCCCGCAGCAGGTCTACGAGATGCAGAAATACCTGACCGCCTGGCATTATTCCTACGATCCGGTCTTCCTGGGCGTGTCGAAGGCGAAATGGGACAGTCTCGACGCAGAAACGCAGGAAAAGATGCGCAAGGCCGCGATCGAGGCGATGGCCTGGCAACGCCAGATCTCGCGCGAGGCGACCGCGTCGGGCATCGAGTTCCTGCGCGATCAAGGCATGGAGGTCTACGAGCCGACCGCCGAGGAACTGCAGGCGTTCCGCGCCGCGACCAAGCCCGCCTTCGACAAATGGGCCGGGAAAGTCGGCCCCGAGATCGTCGAGGCGTTCCAGTCGGCCATCGTCGGCACCAACTGAGCCCGCGGGCGCCGGGGCCGGGTTCGCCGACAGGCGGGCCCGTCCGGCGCCTGCCTGCATTTCGCGGAACCCGGTGAGCCTGCCCATGCGCTTTGTGCTTCGAGAGGCCGAGAAGATCGTCTGCGCCCTGCTGTTTCTTGGCATGACGGCGGTCGGCTTTGCCAATGTTGTGGTGCGCTACGGCACCCATTATTCGCTGGCCGCCAGCGAAGAGCTTCTGACCAACGGCTTTCTGCTGCTGACCGTGTTCGGCGCCGCCATCGCCGCCCGGCGGGGCGAGCATCTGGCGGTGACGCTGGTGCAGGACCTCCTGCCGCCGGTGCTGCGCAGGCCGCTGTTCATGCTGGCCGCCGCGCTTTCGGCGCTGCTGCTGGCGCTGTCGGCCCGGGTGTCCTGGGATGTGCTGGTCAATCTGCACGGCAACGGGATGCGGTCCTATGCGCTGGGCATCCCGGCCTGGTATTATCAGGCGGCAGTTCCCTTCGGCTTTGCCCTGATCCTGATCCGCTATCTGCAGCATGTCCGCGAGGCGCTGCGCGGCGGCCCGCACAGGCTGCCGCCGGAGACGCCCCATGTCTGATCTTTTCCCCGGTCTCGGCGCGGGCACCGAAATGGTGATCCTGTTCTTCCTGCTGATGGCGCTGCGGGTGCCGGTCGCCTTCTCGCTGGGGCTGTCGGCCTTCTACGCGATGGGACAGATGGGCTTCGGCTTCGACATCGCGGGCGATCTGATCGCGGCGGGCGTGACCAAGTTCTCGCTGCTGGCGATCCCGTTCTTCATCCTGGCGGGCACGCTGATGGGCACGCTGGGCATTGCCGAGCGGATGATCCGGTTTTTCCGCGTGCTGATCGGGTCGATGCCGGGCGGCATGGGCGTCGTGGGCACCGTGGTCTGCCTGTTCTGGGGCGCGGTCAGCGGGTCCGGCCCGGCCTCGGTCGCGGCCATCGGACCGATGATCGTCAAGGGGATGGAGGAAGACGGCTATGGCCGCGCCTATGCGGCGGGGCTGGTCTGCACCGGGGCGGCGCTGTCCATCGTGATCCCGCCCTCGATCGGGCTGGTGATCTACGGGGTGATCGCCGAAACCTCGATTTCGCAGCTGTTCATCGCCGCCGTGCTGCCGGGGTTGTTCATGGGGCTGGTGATGCTGGCCACGCTGCCCTTTGCCGGGCGGCGCGGGGCCGGGCGGGCGGCGCTTGATGCGCTGAGCCCCGCGCCCCATGCCGGCCTGCCCTATCGCCAGCGGCTGGCAGTCGCTTTCCGCGAGGCGTTCTGGGGGCTTCTGACGCCTCTGGTCATTCTGGGCGGGATCTATTCGGGTGTCTTCACCCCGACCGAGGCCGCGCTTGTCGCCACGGTCTATGCGCTGGGCGTCGGCGCGCTGGCCTACCGGACCCTGACCCTTCGCGGGCTTTACGAGGCGCTGGCCGATGCCGCCGCGTCCTCGGCTGTGGTGATGCTGGTCGTGGCCTTTGCCGGGCTGTTCGGCTGGGTGGTGACGGTCGAGGATCTGGTCGGCAGCTATTCCGGCGCGCTGCTGGGCCTCAGCGACAACCAGTGGGTGATCCTGCTGGCGATCATGCTGATCCTTCTGGTCGCGGGCATGTTCATGGACGCGATCACGGTGATGTTCATCTCGCTGCCGATCTTTCTGCCGGTGATGCGCGAGATGGGCTGGGACCCGGTCTGGTTCGGGGTGGTGGTGATGGTCAACCTGGCGATCGGCCTGTTCACCCCGCCGGTCGGCATCAACCTTTATGTGGCGGCCAACGTGACCCGGCTTTCCATCGAGCAGATCGCGCGGGGGGCGGCGCCCTTCCTGCTGACGAGCCTGCTGGGTCTTGCCGTGGTCGCG
>NZ_QNVX01000067.1:0-94563 GCF_003314725.1 Rhodovulum sp. BSW8 | reverse complement strand
GGCGGCTGGGGGGGGGCTCTGCCCCCGCACCCCCGGGGTATTTCGACCAAGAAGAAGAGGGGCGCGGGGCTGTTCGGGGATCGGCGGCTCTAGTCGAAGAAGGGGTCCATCTGGGCCACGATGACCGCGTTCTCGGCCAGGGCGCGGGCCATCAGGGCCTCTTCCTCGGGGCCGATCTCTTGGCCTTCTTCGCGACGGTCTGCGGCGGTGCCATAGCCGGTGACGTCGAGCGGGGCGAGGCCCGCCTGTTTCAGCACGGCGACCGTCTCGCGCACCGCCTCGGCCTCGTCGACGCCCGAGGCGTAGCACATCAGCCCCGCCCCGGTGGCGCCGTCGGGCAGGCCGTCATCGGGCTTGCGCCCGACCTCGACCAACAGGGTGTAGACCTGCTGGCGGCTGGCGGGTCTGTCAGTCACGCAGAAGCTCGTTGATGCCGGTCTTGGACCGGGTTTTCGCGTCGACGCGTTTCACGATCACCGCGCAATAGAGGCTGACGCCGCCCTTCGAGGGCATCGAACCCGCCACCACCACCGAATAGGGCGGCACCTCGCCATACATCACCTCACCGGTCTCGCGGTCGACGATCTTGGTCGACTTGCCGATGAAGACGCCCATGCCGAGCACCGAGCCCTCGCGCACGATGCAGCCCTCGACCACCTCGGACCGGGCGCCGATGAAGCAGTTATCCTCGATGATGGTGGGGCCGGCCTGCATCGGTTCGAGCACGCCGCCGATGCCGACGCCGCCCGAGAGGTGCACGCCACGGCCGATCTGGGCGCAGGATCCGACCGTGGCCCAGGTGTCGACCATCGTGCCCTCGTCGACATAGGCGCCGAGATTGACGAAGGAGGGCATCAGGACCACGCCCGGCGCGATATAGGCCGATTTGCGCACCACGCAGTTCGGCACCGCGCGAAAGCCCGCGGCGCGCCAGTCGGCCTGGCCCCAGCCCTTGAACTTGCTGTCGACCTTGTCCCACCAGCCGCCGTCCTGCGGCCCGCCCTCGTGGCACTCCATGTCCTTGATCCGGAAACCCAGAAGCACCGCCTTCTTGGCCCATTGATTGACATGCCAGTCGCCCGAGGCCTGCTTTTCGGCGACGCGCAGCGTGCCCTTGTCCAGCGCCTCCAGCGTGGCCTCGATGGCCTCGCGGGTCTCGCCCCGGGTGGCGGGCGTGATCGTGTCGCGGGCCTCCCAGGCGGCCTCGATGGCCGTTTCGAGCTGGGCATTGGACATGGGCGTAACCTCCCGTCAAAAGGTTTCTGGTCTCGTTGGCGGTCAGGCTATAGACGCTAGTTGCTCAACGCGCAATCCAAGCGAGACCCCCATGCATGACGACGCCCGCCGCCCGCTCCGCGACGCCTTCCGCGATATCGAAAGCGCGCGGGACAGCCCGGACACGGCGCAGGCCCGGTCGGCCTCGTACCGGCTGGCCTTTGCCGATCCCGAATTTCTGTGCCGCGACGAGATGCGCGCGGTCCGGGTGCAGCTGGAACTGCTGAAGCCCGAGCTGATGATGCGGGACTACGGCATCGAAAGCACCATCGTGCTGTTCGGCGGCGCCCGCATCCCCGACCCCGCGCATCGCGACACGGCCCGGACCGAAACCCTGGCGGACCTGTCGAGATACTATGACGAAGCGCGGGAATTCGCCCGGCGGATGACGCTGAAGGGGCAGCAGGGCGACCGGCTTGACCATGTGATCGTGACCGGCGGCGGGCCGGGGGTGATGGAGGCCGGCAATCGCGGCGCGGCCGATGCGGGGGGCGTGTCGATCGGGCTGAACATCGTGTTGCCGCATGAACAGGTGCCGAACCCCTATGTGACGCCCGAGCTTTGCTTCAACTTCCACTATTTCGCGATGCGCAAGATGCATTTCCTGCTGCGCGCGGCGGCGATCGCGATCTTTCCCGGCGGCTTCGGCACGCTGGACGAGATGTTCGAGGCGCTGACCCTGATCCAGACCCGGCGCATGGACCCTGTGCCGTTCCTGCTGTTCGGGCGCGCCTTCTGGGAAAGCGTCATCAACTGGGAGGCCCTGGCCGAGGCCGGAACCATCAGCCCCGAGGACCTGAAGCTGTTTTCCTTCGTCGAGACCGCCGAAGAGGCCGTCGCGATCATCGAGGGCTGGACCGCGCCGCGCTAGCGCCGGAAGATCCGGCCATCGACCGCCGCAAGCCCCAGCGCGATGCAGGCCATGCCGGCGAAATCGGTGGGGGCCAGCCGCTCGCCCAGCACCAGCCCGCCCAGCAGGATCGCCGAGACCGGGATCAGGAAGGTCACGAGCGAGAGGCTGGTGGCCCCGGCGCGGGCGAGGATGCGGAAATACAGCAGATAGGCCAGCGCGGTCGACAGCACCGCCAGTCCCAGAACCGCGGCGCAGGTGGCCGCACCGGGCATCGGCAGCGTCCAGGGCCGGTCGACAATCAGCATCGCCGGGCTCAACAGCAGCGTCGCGGCGCCGACCTGGCCGGCTGCCGTGACCAGCGGATCGACCCTCATCCGGCGGAACCGCCGCCCGAACACCGCCGCGCAGGCATAAGACAGCGCCCCGCCCAGCACCGCCAGCTGGGCCAGCGCATTCGTCCCGAGCCCGGCCAGCGCGTCGGGGCCGATCATGACGGCCACACCGGCCAGCCCCGCCGCAACGCCGCAGAGTTTCAATCGGCTCAGCCGTTCGTCGGCCAGCAGCAGCCCGGCCACCGCCACGGTGAAAAGCGGCGTCGTGGCGTTGAGGATCGAGGCCAGCCCCGAGGCGATGCTGTGCTGTCCGGCCACGATCAGGCTGAACGGGATGACATTGTTCAGAAGCCCCATGCCGAGGAAGGCTGCCCAGACCCTTGGCACGCGCGGCAGCCGCCGCCCGGTCGCCGCGACCGCCGCCCATAGCACCAGCGCCGCCAGCGCCACCCGCAGCCAGACCAGCGTCAGGGTCGGCAGTTCGGCCACGGCGATGCCCACGAACAGGAACGACCCGCCCCACAGAACCGACAGGGCCAGTAGCATGGCCCATTCGGCCCGCCCCATGGTCAGACGCTCTGCCGGGTCCGCGATGGTTGTCATGTCATGCCCTCCTGCCGCTTTCGCGCAGACTGGCGCTGCAGGCCAGCGCAGGCGACCCGGAAGCTGCGCAAACCGGCGGCCAGAGACCGCCGCGCGCAATGGCCGGAGGTCAGTGAACGTCGGGGGCGTCGGGGCGGCGGACGATGCGTTCGGGCTCGGGCAGACCGGCCTCGGCCGCGATCTGGAAGCGGTTCTTGCGGGCGCGCTCGGTTGCCGATTTCAGCTGGCCGCAGGCGGCCATGATGTCCTCGCCCCGCGGTGTGCGGATCGGGCTCGCATAGCCCGCCTTGTAGACGATATTGGCAAAGGCTTCGATCCGGTCCCAGTCGGATCGCTGATAGGGCGCACCGGGCCATTCGTTGAACGGGATCAGGTTGATCTTGGCCGGAATGCCCGCAATCAGCCGGACCAGCTGGCGGGCATCGGCATCGCTGTCGTTCACGCCCTTCAGCATCACATATTCGAACGTGATCCGTTCCGAATTCGACAGCTTCGGATAGGCCCGGAGCGCTTCGAACAACTGGGCGATGGGGTATTTTCGGTTGATCGGCACGATCTTGTTGCGCAGCTCGTCGGTGGTCGCGTGCAGGCTGATCGCCAGCATGCAGCCGATCTCGCGGCCTGCGCGCGCGATCTCCGGCACCACGCCCGAGGTCGACAGCGTGATCCGGCGCCGCGACAGCGAAATGCCTTCGCCATCCATCGCGATCAGCATGGCGTCGCGCACCGCCTCGAAATTGTAAAGCGGCTCGCCCATGCCCATCAGCACGAGGTTCGAAATCAGCCGGGTCTCGTCCTTCGGGTTGCGGCCGGGTTTCGGCCATTCGCCCAGATCGTCGCGCGCCAGCATGACCTGGCCCACGATCTCGGCCGCGGTGAGGTTGCGCACCAGCCGCTGGGTGCCCGTGTGGCAGAAGGTGCAGGTCAGGGTACAGCCCACCTGCGACGAGATGCACAGCGTGCCGCGCCCGTCCTCGGGGATGTAGACCACCTCGATCTCATGGCCGCCCGCGATCCGCACCAGATACTTGCGGGTGCCGTCGGCCGAGACCGAGCGGGTGACGATTTCGGGCACCTCGATGGCGAAATGGTCCTTCAGAAGCGCGCGGTAGTCCTTGGCCAGGTTGGTCATGGCGTCGAAGTCGCGCACGCCCTTCTGGTAGATCCACTGCCAAAGCTGGTTCACCCGCATCTTGGCCTGGACCTCGGGCGTTCCGGCGGCAATCAGCGCCTCGCGCAGGCTCGGGCGGGTCAGGCCGACCAGATTGACCCGGTCGGTTTCCGGCAGCTTGCGGGGCAGCGGCAGCACATCCTGGACGATGGGCGCGGACATCGGAGGACTCCTGTTCGGAAAGCGGTACCCCTTAGCAGAGTCGTGCCCGTTTTGAAAGGGCCGCGGGCAGCTTTGGTCCGCTTCGCTACGGAACGGCATCGCGTCACAATCCGGGGCGCAGAACGTTACCGGACTGTGAGGCGCCGCGCCTACCGCTGGCGGCGCCCGCACTTGGGGCAGGACTCAGATCTTGGAGAGACGAATGCGTCTTCTGTTCACCACTGCCACGGGCGTTCTGGCGGCCGGCTCGGTTCATGCCGCAAGCTGGACGCTCGACAGCTTTGCCGATTATGCCCGTCCTCGAAAAAGACCAGACCGGGCTTCAGATGACCCAGCGCATCGCCTGGAACGCCGCGGCCAATGAATGGCTCACTTCCTGGCAATACGGGCTCGCCCGCTTCACCGAAGACTGGCAGTTCATCGAGGCCAGCGGGCATTGCGATCCTGAAACCGGGCAGGTCGTCAGCGGCATTCCGGCTGCGCTGGCCGATCGGGGCTTCGACCATATCGGCGATTTCGAGATCAAGGACGGCATCGTTCACGCCTCTCCCGACAGTGCCGAAGGCGACTATCAGAACGGCCACGTGGCGTACTTCGACGCCTCGACCCTGGCCTATCCCGGCGCGCGTCACGAAATGATGGGCGCTTCGACCAACCGGCGCGACGATGTCGCCAACTGGACGGCGATCGACCCCGAGACCGGGCTGGGCTACGGCAAGGAATGGGCGCTTGGCGATACGCTTAACGTCTATGACACGACCGACTGGAGCTATCTCGGCACGCTGCCGATGGATCAGGAGCTGAAGCGCGTTCAGGGCGCCAAGGTTCTGGACGGGAGGATGTATCTTTCCACCGATATCGGCACGAAATCGGTCTACAGTCTCGATCTGGCGACCGCCCATGTCGCGGAGCTGTTCCAGCTGCCGATCTTCGAGGGCGACATCCGGTTCGAAACCGAGGGGCTTGCCCCGCGCGAACTGGCCGATGGCGGCCTTGAGATGCATGTCGAGAGGGTGATCGACCCGCAGGCTGTCGAGGGCGAACTCGACGCCTATACGCGGCTTTATCGCTATGTCCTGGCGGACGATCCGGCGCCCGTGCCGGTGCCCGCGCCCCTGCCGCTGGTGCTGTCGGGGCTTGCGGCCTTCGGCCTTGTCCTCCGCCGGTCCTGAGCTTCCCTGGCCAAGGCATCGACGTCATGCCTTGGCGACCGGGTGGCCGGATCAGTTGCCCGAGCAGCGGCGCGCGGCCTCGTCCATCGCGGCGGTGAAGCCGTAAAGCGAGAAGGTGTCTGCGGTCTTGGTCCCCCGCGACGAGAACCCGACCAGTTCGGCCTCGGCGCCGCGCTTCATCGCCTCGATGATCTTGGCATCGTCCGCCTTCGAGGCGGGCCAGGCCCATTCGCCTTCGGTGAACAGGTCGAAATTGCTGTCGCCCACGGTCAGCGCCACGGTCGAGCCGGGCTTGAACGGATAGCCGCCCGAGAAAGACACCTCTCCCTTGATGCCGTCGCCGGGGCGGAAGGTCACGAACAGAAGGATCTCGCCCCGCCGCACGGACACGACCTGACCGTCGCGGCTGTTGACCGTCTTCTTGGGGGGCGACACGCTCCAGCATTCGGTGGGATCGGTCTCGACGAACACGTTCCAGTCGGTCTTGACCGCCACGTTGTTGGTCGATTCCTCCTGGGCATGTGCCGCTGTCACCGCCAACGCCAAAGCGCCGCCCGCGATGGCCGCTCTGAAAAGGGATGTCATCGTCTTACAGCCTCCAGCTGTCGTTGCCTCTCGGCCCGCCTTTTGGGGAAGCGTTTCCAGTGGCGTGGCAGGTCCGAACTCGATATCCGCAGCCTAGCCTAGGCACGCGGGGAAATGAAAGTCTTCATGGCACAAAGTCAATCGGACTTGAAGGGGAGCAGGGACACGATGCCGGAGCCGGACCGGATGGCAGGCAAGGAATGACCGGTGCCGTCGCCATGGTCGAGCTGCTGCGCGGGGGCATGGTCGAATCCTGCCATCGCGGCCATGCGGCGATTTGCGATGCCTCGGGTCTTGTGGCCGCCTGGGGCGACCCCGAGGCGCTGATCCTGCCCCGGTCGTCCTGCAAGATGGTGCAGGCGCTGCCGCTGGTCGAAAGCGGCGCGGCCGACGCGGCCGGTCTGGGGTCCGAGCATCTGGCGCTGGCCTGTGCCTCGCATCAGGGTGCGCCGCTCCATGTGGGCAAGGTCGCGGCCTGGCTCGACGGGGTGGGCTTTGGCGAGGCCGACCTGCTGTGCGGCGTGCAACCGACCCGCGACCGCGACGAGCGCGTCCGGATGATCCGCGCGGGCGAAAGCGCCTGCCAGCTGCACAACAACTGTTCGGGCAAGCATGCGGGCTTTCTGACGCTCGCCCGGCATCTGGGCGCGGGACCCGACTATGTCGATCCCGCCCATCCGGTGCAGCGCGCGGTCCGTGCCGCCTTCGAAGAGGTCACCGGGAGGGCGAGCCCGGGTTTCGGCATCGACGGCTGTTCGGCGCCCAACTTCGCCACCACGGTCGCGGGGCTTGCCCGCGCGATGGCGGTCTTTGCCGCCGCCCGGCCCGATGCGGGCGACGCCCGGTCCCGCGCCGCCGGACGGTTGAGCGAGGCGATGCGGCACCATCCCGATCTGGTCGCGGGCGAGGGCCGGGCCTGTACCGAGCTCATGCGGGCGACAGAGGGCCGCGTCGCGGTCAAGACCGGGGCCGAGGGCGTCTTCGTGGCCTTCCTGCCCGAACGCGGCCTTGGCGTCGCGGTCAAGATCGAGGATGGCGCCACCCGCGCGGCCGAGGCCGCCATTGCCGGGCTTCTGGTCCATCTGGGGGCGCTCGACCCGGCCCATCCGGCCGCGCGCAAGCGGATGGTGGGTCCGATCGTCAACTGGCGCGGCATCGAGACCGGCCAGATGCGGCTGGCACCGGGCTTCGCCTGAACTGGGCCTTGCAAGCGCCCCGCCACTGCGCTCTGATTGAGACGCAGACGTTCGAGGTGCCCTTTCATGACCGACCCCCTGATCGAGCGGCGCGCACGCCTGCTGGGACCGAATGTGCCCACCTTCTACGACGAGCCAGCCCATATCGTCCGGGGCGAGGGCGTGTGGCTTTGGGACGCCGCCGGGCGGCGCTATCTCGACGCCTATAACAACGTCCCCCATGTCGGCCATTGCCATCCGAAGGTGGTCGCGGCCATTGCCGCCCAGGCCGCGCGGCTGAACACCCATACCCGTTACCTGCATGAGGGTATCCTCGACTATGTCGAGCGGCTGACCGCCACACTCGGCCATGGGCTGAGCCAGGCGGTGATGGTCTGCACCGGGTCCGAGGCCAATGACGTCGCGCTGCGGATGGCGCAGGCCGCGACCGGCAGGACCGGGCTGATCGCGACCGACAACACCTATCACGGCAATACGGCTGCGGTCAGCGCGCTCTCGACCCGGCGCCCGCCGATCGGTGGCTACCCGCCCCATGTGCGGCTGGTGCCGGCCCCCGACAGCCTCGCTCCGCTGGGCGGCAGCGCCGAGGCCCAGCCCAGGGCCTTCGCCGCCAATGTCGCCCGCGCCATCGCCGAGCTGGACGCGGCAGGCCACGGTTTCGCGGGCTTCATGCTTTGCCCGTTCTTCGCCAATGAGGGCTTTCCGACGCTGGCCCCGGGCTTTCTCGACCCGACGGTCGCGGTGGTGCGGCAGGCGGGCGGGCTGATCCTTGCCGACGAGGTGCAGCCGGGCTTCGGGCGGCTCGGCACGGCCTTCTGGGGCCACGAGGTGCTGGGCTTTGCCCCCGATGTCGTCACGCTGGGCAAGCCGATGGCCAATGGCCATCCGGTCGGTGCGGTGGTGACCCGGCCCGAGATCATGGCCGCTTTCCGCGGAGCCTTCGGCTATTTCAACACCTTCGGCGGCAATCCGGTCGCGATGGCCGCGGCACTGGCAACGCTTGAGGTCATCGAAGAGGACGGCCTGATGGAAAACGCCCGCACCGTCGGCGCCTACGCGCTCGAACGGCTCGGGGCGCTGCGCCATCCCTGGCTGGCCGAGGTGCGGGGCAGGGGGATGTTCTTCGGCGCCGAGTTCGTCGACGAGACCGGCGCGCCTGCCACCGAATTCGCCGCCCGGCTGGTCGAGGGGCTCCGCGCCGAGGGTATCCTTGCGGGGCGGATCGGGCGCGCGATGAACACGCTCAAGTTCCGCCCGCCGATGCCGTTTTCGCGCGCGCATGCGGATCTTGCGCTCGATAGTCTGGACCGGGTCCTGGTCCGTACGGAGGTGCCGCGATGACCGAGGCCGAAACGCTGTCGCTGGCCGAGGAGGCCGCCACCCACTGGGAGGGCTGCACCGCCCCCCGGCTGTTGTCGCATCGCGAGAACGCGGTCTTCGCCGTCGCCCTGCCCGAGAACCGCCGCGGCGTGCTGCGGCTCCACCGGCGCGGCTATCAAAGCGTCGACGCGATCCGGTCGGAACTGTGGTGGATGGCCGCCCTGGCGCAGGCCGGAATACCGGTGCCCGACCCCGAGGCGACCCGCGACGGCGCCCTGCTGGCCCATCTGGGCGACGGGCGCGTGGCCTCGGTTCTGGGCTGGGTCGAGGGCGCGCCGCTCGGCCTTGGCGCACGGCCGCTCGACGGCACCCCGGCCGAGCAGATGACGCGGTTCGCCGGGCTCGGGCGGGCCATCGGGCGGCTTCATGTGGCAACCGACCGGCTGACCCTGCCCCAGGGCTTTGTGCGGCCCCGATGGGACGCCGACAGCCTGCTTGGCCCCGCGCCGTTCTGGGGCCGGTTCTGGGATCATCCGGCGGCCAGCGATGCCGAGGCGATCCTGCTGCAGGAAGCCCGCCGCTTCGCCCGCGAAAAGCTGTCGGCCTATGCCGCGGCGGGCGGCGACGCGGGGCTGATCCATGCCGATCTGATGCGGGAAAACGTGCTGTTCGACGGGGCCCAGGCGCATCTGATCGACTTCGACGATTGCGGCTTCGGCTTCCGGATCTACGACCTCGGGACCGCGCTGGTGCCCAATCTCGAGGAACCCGGGCTCGATGCCATCGCGACAGGTCTCGTCGAGGGCTACGCCACCGAACGGGGGCTGAGCGAGGCCGATCTGGCGATGCTGCCGGTCTTCGTCATGCTGCGTACGCTGGCCTCGGTGGGCTGGACCATGCCCCGGCTCGAGCCCCACGACCCGCGCATCCGCGCGTATCTGAACCGGGCCGTGCGCACCGCCCATGCGGTGATGGAAGGCCGCCCGCTGTTCCGGATCGGGTGAGCCGCCCAGACGCCGCGCCTCTGGCCTGTGGTGCGCCTTGGGTATTTGGACCAAGAAGAAGCGCGTATCTCTGCTTCTTCTTGGCTTAAATACCCAATACGCGAGGCTTGCAAAGGGCGGGCCGTCAGGGTGTCAGACCACGACCTCCATAGGCGCCTGGGCACCGACCGCGAAGACCCGTTTGTAGCGCTCGATCTCGCCCGCCGGTCCCATCGCCTTGTTCGGGTTGTCGCTGAGCTTGACCGTGGGGCGTCCGTTGGCGCTGACCGCCTTGCAGACCAGGCTGAACGGCGCGAGCCCGTCGCCGGGCACGAGGCCGCGGAAATCGTTGGTCAGCAGGGTGCCCCAGCCGAAGCTGATCTTGGCGCGGCCCGCAAAGCGGTGGTGCAGCTCGACGATCTTGTCGACGTCGAGACCGTCGGAAAAGATGATGAGCTTGCGCGTCGGGTCCTCGCCGCGGGCCTTCCACCAGGCAATGGCGGCCTCGGCGCCTTCGGCCGGGTCGCCGGAATCGATGCGGATGCCGGTCCAGCCCGCCAGCCAGTCGGGCGCGTTTTCCAGAAACCCGCGCGAGCCGAAGGTGTCGGGCAGGATGATCCGCAGGTTGCCGTCATGTTCTTCGTGCCAGTCGGCAAGCACCTTGTAGGGCGCGCGGGCCAGCTCGGCATCGGTTTCGGCCAGCGCGGCCTGCACCATCGGCAGCTCATGGGCATTGGTGCCGATGGCCTCGATGTCGTGGCGCATCGCGATCAGGCAGTTCGAGGTGCCGGTAAAGCGGTCGCCCAGCCCCTCGATCATCGCCTGCACACACCAGTCCTGCCACAGGAACGAATGCCGCCGCCGGGTTCCGAAATCGGCGACCTTCACGTCCTCGAGCCCGCGCAGCCGCTCGATCTTTTCCCAGAGCTTGGTCATGGCGCGCGCATAAAGCACCTGCAGCTCGAACTTGCCGAGCCGTTCCAGCACCGCGCGCGAGCGCAGCTCCATCAGCACCGACAGCGCCGGGATTTCCCACATCATGACCTCGGGCCAGCGGCCTTCGAAGGTCAGCTCGTACTGGCCGTTGCGCTTTTCCAGCGTGTAGGGCGGCAGGCGGAGCTCTTCGAACCACTCCATGAATTCGGGGCGGAACATCTGGCGCTTGCCGTAGAAGGTGTTGCCCCTGAGCCAGGTCGACTCGCCCCGGGTCAGCCGCAGCGTGCGGATATGGTCCAGCTGCTGGCGCAGTTCGCCTTCGTCGATCAGCTCGGCCAGCCGGATATCGGTCGTGCGGTTGATCAGCGAGAACCGGACCTGGGTGTCGGGATGGTTGCGGAACACCGACTGGCACATCAGAAGCTTGTAGAAGTCCGTATCCAGCAGGGACCGGACGATCGGGTCGATCTTCCATTTGTGATTGTAGACCCGGGTCGCGATGTCGGCCATCGCTCAGGGCTCCAGGACGATGTTGGCATCCAGCATGGTGGTGCGCGCATCCTCGAGCGACCCGTTCAGGTCTATTCCGCGGCAGGCGCCTTCCAGAACGGTCACCGCATAGCCCAGCCGGTTGGCGTCGAGCGCCGAATAGAGCACGCAGAAATCGGTGGCGAGCCCGGCCAGGGTGATCTTCTCGATCCCCTTGGACGACAGGTAGTCGTCAAGCCCGGTGGGCGTCTCGTGATCGTTCTCGAAGAAGGCCGAATAGCTGTCGATGGCCGGATCGCCACCCTTGCGCACGACGTGATCGGCTTTCGCAACGTCAAGATCGGGATGAAAGGCGGCGCCGACGGTATCGGCCACGCAATGCACCGGCCACAGGATCTGCGACCCGTAGGGCATGTCGATCACCTCGTAGGGCTTGCGGCCCTCGTGATTGTCCGCAAACGAGCTGTGATCGGCCGGATGCCAGTCTTGGGTGAAGACGCGAAGCTGGAACTCGTCGAGCAGGGCGTTGACGCGGGCAATGATCTCTTCGCCGCCCGGCACGGCAAGCGCCCCCCCGGTGCAAAAGTCGTTCTGGATGTCGACGACGATCAGGGCTTCGTTGGCGGGTCGCATTGGCCTTCCTCCGGTCACTGTCGATCAGGGGTTAAGGGGCCGACCGGGTCAGGTCAATGCCCCGCTCTTGCCGCAGTCTTCTTGCATCGCGCCATGCGCGGCCGTTCCACCGGGTCCCGGAGGCAGCCTAACAGGCCCGTCCCGTGCCTGTCGATGGGGACGGGCGCCGGGCTGGACGCGGGGCCGTGGGCGGTTAGATCTAATCAGTGACAACCTTGCGGAGTCCTGCCGATGCTTCATGTCGTGACGCCGTCGACCGTGACCAACCGGGCCGTCATGCGGATCCGGAAAGTACCGCGCCAGTTGATCGGGCACGGGATGGGGCTGTTGCCCCACGGCTCGTTCGGGCGCGCGATCTTCTGGCGCATGGCGACCGAGATTTCCTTCCTGCGCTATTGCGCCGCGCTGACGCCCTTTCCGGTCGCGATGCTGTTGTTTCCCGAGGCGGCGCTGCCGATCGGGCAGTTTCCGGCCTTCATGTTCCTTGTCGTCTATCTGGTCGAGTCGCGGGTGCTGTCCGTCGACAATGCCGACCGGCGTCACCGGCTGATGCCCGAGGAAGAGGCCGAACGCGGCGCCGATATCGCCCGGGTGCGCGGCCGCGAGATCCTGACCCGGATCGCGGCCCGACGCGGCATGCGGGCGGGCGATCTGCATCTGGTGATCGAACAGTCCTCGCTGGCGCGAATTCCGCCGATCACGCTGGTGTCGCTGCAGACCGCGACGCCGGAGCCCCAGATCCTGGAGATGGACGAGGAAGAACGCCAGCTGATCCGCGACACCCTGTTCGACGCCGAGTTCACCGAAGAGAGGATGCATATCACCAGCCTCGCGCTGGGCCGGTTCCTGCATGACGTGACGCTGGATGCGCGCAGCGTCTCTGCCCATGCCCGGCTGGAGGCGCTGGCGACGGCCTGACGCGTCGTGCGACCTTGCGCATCGGCGCCCCCGCCCGCCGGGCGGGAAGCGCGAACCCGAACGGATCAGGCGTCGAGGCCGAAGCCCCGGCGGCCGACCGCCACATAGGCCTCGAACCCGGCGGCGCGTACATCCTCGGGCGGGTAGATGTTGCGCAGATCGGCCAGACGCGGCGTCGCCATCGACCGGGCCATCTGGCCGAGGTCGAGCGCGCGGAATTCGTTCCACTCGGTCAGGATGACCAGCGCATCGGCCCCTGTCGCAGCGGCATAGGGGTCGTCGACCCAGTCGACGCCGGGCAGCAGGTGTTCACCCTCGCGCCGTCCCTGCGGATCGACCACGCGGACCTTCGCCCCGCTGCCCACCAGCGCGGGCACGATGGTCAGCGAGGGCGCCTCGCGCATGTCGTCGGTATTGGGCTTGAAGGTGACGCCCAGCACCGCCACGGTCTTGCCGTTGACCGACCCGCCGCACAGATCGACCAGCTTGTCGATCATCCGCCGCTTGACCCGGTTATTGACCTCGATCACCGTCTCGGTGATCGCGCAAGGCGAGGCGTGATCCTGCCCGATCCGGGCCAGGGCATTGGTATCCTTGGGGAAACACGAGCCGCCATAGCCGGGGCCTGCATGCAGGAACTTGTTGCCGATCCGGCCGTCGAGCCCCATGCCCTTGGACACGGCCTTGATGTCGGCGCCCACCCGTTCGCACAGCATCGCCATCTCGTTGATGAAGGTGATCTTGGTCGCGAGGAAGGCATTGGCCGCGTATTTGATCATCTCGGCCGATTCCAGATCGGTGTAGACGATGGGGAATTCGCGCAGGAAAAGCGGCCGGTAGATGTCGGACATCACCGCCCGGGCACGGTCGGCCTCGACCCCCACCACGACCCGGTCGGGGCGCATGAAGTCGTCGATGGCCGCGCCCTCGCGCAGGAATTCGGGGTTCGAGGCGACGTCGAACTCGGCCGCCGGATTGGCCTTCGACACGACCTCGGCGACCTGCCGGTTGGTGCCGACGGGCACGGTCGACTTGGTGACGATGACGCAATAGCCGGTCAGCGCCTTGGCGATTTCTTCCGCCGCGGCCATCACATAGCTGAGATCGGCATGGCCGTCGCCGCGCCGGGTGGGAGTGCCCACCGCGATGAAGACGGCATCTGCCCCGGCCACCGCCGCGGCCAGATCGCCGGTGAAGGACAGCCGCCCCGCGGCCACGTTGCGCGCCATGACGTCCTCAAGCCCCGGCTCGTAGATCGGCACCTCGCCGCGCATCAGCATCTCGATCTTGCGGGGGTCCTTGTCGATGCAGACGACTTCGTGCCCGAAATCGGAAAAGCAGACCCCGGAGACCAGCCCGACATAGCCCGTTCCCACCATCGCGATCTTCATGCAAAGTCTCCTCGAAACCTGTTGCAACGCCGCATGCGACGGCGCGCGGCTCAAGTCAACCGTGCTTTGCCTGCCGCTCCTGCGGCGGGCCCACGGCTGTGGTCGCCGGGGTACGGAGCGGCCACCCGGAATTGACAATCCGGCGGCAGACAGGTTTCTGGACCCGGCAGGCGGACGATGCCTGCGGAAGCGCGCATGACATCGACCGACTCTTCGCTGGGCCCCGCCCTCCTGACCCTCGCCATCGGCGCCGCGGGCGCGGCTTTCGCCGCGCTGTTGCACCTGCCCGCGCCGTTCCTGACCGGCCCGGCGCTGAGCGTGACGCTGGCCGCGCTGGCGGGCCTGCAGGCCCGGCTTCCCGACCGGTTCCGCGATGCCTGTTTCGTGCTGGTGGGCGTCAACCTTGGCGCCAGCGTCACCCCCGAGGCAATCGAGACCGCGATCCGCTGGCCGCTGAGCCTTGTCGTGCTGGCACTCTCGGTGCTGGCGATCATCCTGCTGGGATCGCGCCTGCTGCGGCGCCTGTTCGGCTTCGACCGGATGAGCGCGCTGCTGACCGCGACGCCGGGGCATCTGAGTTTCGTGCTGAGCCTGTCGACCGATGTCCGGGCCGACCTGCTTCAGGTCACGATGATCCAGACGATCCGGGTGCTGGCGCTGACCCTGCTGGTGCCGTTCCTGGCGCCGCTGCTGGGCCATGGCGACCTGCCGGTGCTTCCGCCCCAAGGCGCGCCGCCGATGCCGCTCTGGATCCTGCTGCCGCTTGTGGCGTTGTCGACCCTGGCCGGGCTTGTGCTGCTGCGGCTGCGGGTCCCGGCGGCGCTTTTGCTGGGCGGGATGGGGCTTTCTGCGCTGGGTCATGCGACCGGCACGATCCCGGGGTCGGTCCCGGCCTGGCTGTCGGTTCCGGCCTTCGTCGCCATGGGCACCCTGATCGGCACCCGCTTTTCCGGCGTGACGCCAAGGATGCTGGGGAAGGCGCTGGGGGCCGCGAGCCTGCTGACCCTGTTCGCGACGCTGGTCTCGCTGGCGGCGGCGGCGCTGGTCTCCAAGCTGCTGGGCCTGCCGATCCTGAGCGCGCTGATCGCCTTCGCTCCGGGCGGGCTTGAGACGATGATCGCCATGTCGTTGCTGCTGAACGCCGATCCGGCCTATGTGACCACGCATCACGTCTTTCGCCTGCTGATGCTGACGGTCGTGGTTCCGGTGCTGGTGGCCCGGACCCGCAGGGTAATGGGGCGCGAGGCGGCGGCCCGGCCGCCCCGGGACTAGGCCCGCGCGCCAGGCGCTATTCCCGTGCCCGCAGCACCCGGGCCGGGCGCGCGGCCAGCGGGCGCCAGGCGAAGACGAGCCCCGCGATCAGCGTGGCGAGCGCCCCGCCGAGCACGATGGCCAGAGCCGAGACCGGCTCGAACCGGTAGCTGCCCTCCATCACGAAGCGCATCACCGCCCAGCCCGCGATGCCGCCCGCGAGGATCGCGACCGCGCCCGCTGCCGCGCCCAGCATGGCAGAGCGAAGTGCGAAATAGGCCAGGATCTGGCCCCGGACCGCGCCCACCGTCTTCAGCACCGCGGCCTCGAAGATCCGCGTCCGCTGGCCCGCCGCGGCAGCGCCGATCAGCACGATCACCCCGGTCACCAGCGTGGCCGAGGCGCCATAGGCGATGGCGGCGGCAAGGCCCGCCAGCACCTCGGCCACCCGGTCGATCGCGTCCTTGACCCGGATCGCGGTGATGTTGGGATAGGCCGAGGCCAGATCGCGCAGGATTGCCGCCTCGGCCGAGGGCTCGGCATAGATCGTGGCGATATGGGTATGCGGCGCGCCCTGCACGGCGGCCGGGTCCATCGTCATCACGAAGCCGATGCCCGCGGTCGAGAAATCGACCTCGCGAAAGCTTGTGACCGTCGCGGTGATGTCGCGGCCCAGGATGTTCACGGTGATCTCGTCGCCGAGCTTCAACCCGATCTCCTCGGCTTCCTCGCGGGCAAAGCTGATCTGCGGCGGCCCGTCATAATCGGAGGGCCACCAGAGCCCGTCGGTGACCACGGTGTTCTCTGGCGGCTCGGCGGCGTAGGTCACGCCCCGGTCGCCCGTGACCACCCAGTGATCGCCCGCGACCTCGCGCGCGGGGCGGCCGTTGATGCGGGTGATGACGCCGCGCATCATCGGCGCGGTCTCGACCCGGCTGACGCCCGGGTCGCGGTTCAGCCGCCGCAGGAAGCCGTCAAGCTGGTCGGGCTGGATGTCGACGACGAAATAGGACGGCGCGCGGTCTGGCAGTTCCTGCTGGATCGCGCTGCGCAGGTTCCAGTCGATCTGCCCGACCGCCGCGAGGATCGAAAGGCCGAGCCCCAGCGACAGCACCACCGATTGGGTCTCGCCCCCCGGGCCGCCGACCGCGCCCATCGCCAGCCGAAGCGCGGTGCGCCCGCGCAAAGCCCGCGCCCGGGCCGCGCGCCGCGCGATCAGGCGCAGCGCCGCCGCCGCCAGCACCAGAAGGCCCAGCGCGCCCAGAATGCCCGCCGCCGCCCAGAGCGCCAGCTTCGGCACCCCCGAGAAGGCGGCCGCCACCCCGATCAGCAAAAGCGCCAGCCCTGTCGTTGCCGCCACATAGCGCGGCCGGGGCCAGGCCCGGACCCGGCCCGAGGCGTCGCGGAACAGCGCCGCCGCCCGCACCTCTTCGGTGCGCGCCAGCGGCCAGAGCGTGAAGAGAAGCGCCGTCAGCACGCCATAGACGGCGGCCTCGGCCAGCGGGCGGGCATGGACGGTGAAATCGGCCGGGACCGGCAGCCGCGGCTCGATCAGCGGCCCCGCCGCCAGCGGCAGCACAGCGCCCAGCACAAGCCCCAGCCCGATGCCCAGCCCGGCCAGCACCCCGATCTGCATCAGATAGGCGGCAAGGATCGTGCGGCCCTCGGCGCCCAGCGTCTTCAGCGTGGCGATGACCTCGGTCTTGCCGTCGATATAGGACCGCACCGCCGCAGAGACGCCGACGCCGCCCACCGCAAGCCCGGCAAGCCCGACCAGCACGAGGAAAGACGCCATGCGGTCGACGAAGCGGGTCATGCCGGGCGCGCCGTTCCGGGCGTCGCGCCAGCGCATGCCCCGGTCGGAAAAGCGCGTCTCGGCCTCGCGCTCCAGCGCCGCGATGTCATGGCCGGGCGGCAGTTTCAGCCGGTACTTGACCTCGTACAGCGTGCCCGGCGCCAGGAGGCCCGAGGGCTCCAGAGCCGCCGTGCGCAGGATCAGCCGCGGCCCCAGCCCGAAGCCGTCGCCCGCCCCGTCGGGTTCGCGCGCCAGCACCGCCGACAGCGTGTAATCGGCGGTTCCCAGCCGGAAGCTGTCGCCCGGCTTCAGCCCCAGCCGGTCGGCCAGCACCCGCTCCATCACCGCGCCATTCCCGGCGATGGCCTGATCCAGCGGCAGCGGCGGGTCGAGCGCGACCGCGCCGTAAAGCGGATAGGCGTCGTCCACCGCCTTGACCTGGGTCAGGCCGCGCTCGGTCTCGCCGTCGCGCACGACCGCCACCATCGAGCGGAAATCGACCACTTCCGACAGCGCGTCCGACACGCCCTCCATCCAGGCGCGTTCCTCGTCCGAGGCAAAGCGGTAGGTCAGCGTCATCTCGGCATCGCCGCCCAGAAGCACCGCGCCCTCGCGCGTCAGCCCGCCTTCGATGCTTTCGCGGACGGACCCGACCGCGGCGATGGCGGCGACCCCCAGCGCAAGACAGGCGAGAAAGACGTAAAAGCCCCGCAGCCCGCCCCGCAGCTCGCGCCGGGCGATCCGCGCCGCGACCGGCAGGCTCATTCCGCGGCCCTCCGCGCGGTCTGGCCCGCGATCCGTCCGTCGGCCAGCTCGATTACCCGGTCGCAGCGTGCGGCCAGATCGGGGGCATGGGTCACCAGCACCAGCGTCGCGCCATGGCGGTCGCGCAGCCCGAACAGCAGGTCCATGATCGCCGCCCCGTTGGCGCCGTCGAGATTGCCGGTGGGCTCGTCGGCCAGCAGCAGATGCGGGCGCGGCGCGGCGGCGCGGGCCAGCGCCACGCGCTGCTGCTCGCCGCCCGACATCTGGCTGGGGTAATGGTCCATCCGGGCGCCAAGCCCGACCGTGCGCAATTCGTCGGCGGCGCGCTCGAAGGCGTCGCGATGACCGGCAAGCTCCAGCGGTGTCGCCACGTTTTCCAGCGCGGTCATGGTCGGGATCAGGTGGAAAGACTGGAAGACCACGCCCATATGTTCCCTGCGGAACCGGGCAAGCTGGTCCTCGTTCATGGCCGTCAGGTCGCGGTCCAGCGCCAGCACGCGGCCCGAGGTCGCCCGTTCGAGCCCGCCCATCAGCATGAGGAGAGACGACTTGCCCGACCCAGACGGACCGACCAGCCCCAGCGTCTCGCCCGGCGTCACGTCGAGCGAGATGCCATGCAGGATCTCGACCGGCCCGGCATTGCCGTCGAGCGTCAAGGTGACGTCGCTGAGCGAAAGAATCGGGTCTGCCATCGAGCGCTGCCTCCGTTGCCTGCCTCTCCTTCGATATGGGGCCGCGCGCCGCACGCTCAAGCTCGCCGCGGCCCTGGTGCTGGCTGGTACAGCCGCCACGGCCCAACCGGTCACCATCGCCGCCTTGGGCGACAGCCTGACCCAGGGCTACGGGTTGCCGCAGGAGGAGGGCTTCGTGCCCCAGCTTGAAGCCTGGCTGAACGCGCAGGGGGCCGAGGTCACGGTGCTGAATGCCGGGGTCTCGGGCGATACCACGGCGGGCGGGCTGTCGCGGATCGGCTGGACGCTGACGCCCGAGGTCGGCGGGCTGATCGTGGCGCTGGGCGGAAACGATCTCTTGCGCGGCATCGACCCGGCCGCCTCGCGCGCCAATCTGGACGCGATCCTGACCCGGGCGGATGCGGCTCACGTGCCGGTCCTGCTGGTCGGGCTCGATGCGCCGGGCAATTACGGCCCCGAGTTCAAGGCGGCTTTCGACGCGATGTATCCCGAACTCGCCAAGGCCCATGACGCGCTTTATTTCCCGAACTTCCTCAAGGGCCTGACCGACCTGCCGGATCGCGGCGCGGCGATGGCGCGTTACATGCAGGCCGATGGCATCCACCCCTCGGCCGAGGGCGTCGCGCGGGTCGTCGAGGCAATGGGGCCAAGCGTTCTGGAACTGGTCGCGCGCGCCAAGGTCGCGGCGGGAGGCTGACCTTGCGACGCCCTCCAGAGGGACCGGCCCGAAGGCCGGGCCCGAGACAGGGATCTTGCGCCGCAAGGCGCGCCTTTGGAACAGGAATGGTGTCCCCATAGTCCGGCGCCAAGGCCCCAAGCCTCTGGTCAAGCCTGCCCGCATGGCGTTAGGTGCTTTCCGACTTACGGAGGCACCCTTGGACCCGATCCCCCACCTTACCGAGCTTCTCGGCCCCGCCCATGTGCTGACCGGCGACGACACCCGGCGCTATGCCCATGACTGGACCGGCAAATACAACAGCGCGCCCCGCGCCGTGCTGCGCCCGGCCGACCGCGACCAGCTGGCCGCCATCGTGACCTTCGCCTCGCAGCACCGGATTCCGGTCGTGCCGGTCGCGGGCAATACCGGGCTTTCGGGTGGCGCCTATGCCGAGGGCGCTCTGATGGTCTCGGTCGAGCGGCTGAACCGGATCCGCGAGATCAATCCGCGCGCCCGGACCGCGACGGTCGAGGCGGGGGTGATCCTGTCGCAGTTGCACGACGCGGCCGCCGCCCAGGACATGGTCTTTCCGCTGACCTTCGGCGCGCGCGGCTCGGCGCGGATCGGCGGGGTGCTGTCGACCAATGCGGGCGGTTCCAACGTGCTGCGTTACGGCACCACCCGGGCGCTTTGCCTCGGGCTCGAGGCGGTGCTGCCCGACGGCCGGGTGATGGATGTGATGAGCCCGCTTTACAAGGACAATACCGGGCTCGACCTCAAGGATCTGATGATCGGGGCCGAGGGCACGCTGGGGATCATCACCGCCGCGGTGGTGCGGCTTTTTCCCAGGCCGCGCGCCTATGCCACGGCGATGGCCGCGGTCGAAAGCCTGCCCGCCGCGCTCGATCTGCTGAACCGGCTGCAGGAGACCACCGGCGGCGCCGTCGAGGCCTTCGAATACATGCCCGGCAACTTCATGCGCCACCTCTTCCGCTGCCGCCCCGAGCTGCGCCCGCCCTTCGCCGAGCCGCACGAGATCAACATCATGGTCGAGATCGGCGCCACCGCGCCCCGCGACGCGACCCCCGGCCCCGATGGCCGCCTGCCGGTCGTGGCGATCCTCGAAGAGGCGCTGGCCGAGGCGATGGAGCGGGGCGAGGTTCTGGACGCGGTCGTCGCCCAGAACGAGGCCCAGCGGGCCGAGATCTGGCAGCGGCGCGAATTGTCGGCCGAAATCTGCTTTTCGCGCCAGCCGGTCATCGACAATGACGTGGCGCTGCCGCTCGATCTGGTGGGGACCTTCCTCGACCGGATGGAGGCGCGGCTGCAAGAGATCGACCCCGGCGCCGAAACGGTCAATGTCGGCCATCTGGGGGACGGCAACCTGCATTACACCGTCTGGCCCGCGACCGACCGCCCCGAGATGAAAGAGATCATCCGCGAGGCCGTCGAGGACGAGGTCGCCGCGCTCAGGGGCAGTTTCTCGGCCGAACACGGGATCGGGCTATCGAAGCTTTCGACCATGACCCGCCGCAAGGATCCGGTCGCGCTGGACGTGATGCGCCGGATCAAGGCCGCGATCGACCCCCAGAACATCATGAACCCCGGCAAGCTGATCCCGCCGGGGCAGGACTGACCGTCCAAGGGACGACCGGCCGGTCCCGGACCGGACGCGCACTCTTGAAAACGGAAACGCCCGGCCGAAAGGCCGGGCGTCTGACGATTGGTCCCTATGGCTGCGGGTCCGATGAGGGGGATCGTCCCGGACGGGATCACTCCCAGTCGAAGAAGCCTTCGCCCGCCTGCTCGCGCAGCTTCTTGCCCAGCGCAAAGCCCATCTCGGCCGCGTCCTCGATGGTCGCGCGATCCTCGCCCGCGATCCGTTCGGACCCGTCGGGGCGCAGGATCTCGCCGCGCAGCCACAGATTGCCGCCTTCGTGCAGCGCAAGCCCGCCAATGGGGGTTTCGCAAGACCCATCGAGGGCGTCGAGGAAGGCGCGTTCGCAAGCCATCATCTCGCCCGTGGCCTTGTCATGCAGCGCCTCGAGCAGATGCGCGGCCTGCGCATCGTCGACGCGCCGCTCGATCCCGATGGCGCCCTGGGCCACGGCCGGCAGCATCTCTTCGGGCTCGATGGTCGATTGCGCGACCTCTTCCAGCCCCAGACGGTTCAGCCCGGCCATGGCCAGGAAGGTTGCCTCGGCCACGCCGTCTTCCAGCTTTTTCAGCCGGGTCTGCACGTTGCCGCGGAATTCGACCACCTTCAGGTCGGGGCGGTAGTTCAGCAGCTGGGCCCGGCGGCGCAGCGACGAGGTGCCGACCACAGCGCCCTCGGCCAGATCCTTCAGCCCCTTGACGCTTTTCGAGATGAAGGCGTCACGGTAATTCTCGCGCGGCAGGAAGGTGTCCAGCACCAGCCCCTCGGGCTGCGCGACCGCCATGTCCTTGGTCGAATGGACCGCGATGTCGATCTGGCCGCCCAGCATGGCGTCCTCGATCTCCTTGGTGAAGAGACCCTTGCCGCCGATCTCCTTCAGCGCCCGGTCCAGCACCCGGTCGGCGATCGTGTTGATCACCACGATCTCGAAGGCATCCTCCGGCAGATCGAACGCCTTCATCAGCCGTTCGCGGGTTTCATGGGCCTGAGCCAGCGCGAGCGGCGAGCCGCGCGTGCCGATCTTGAGGGGTGAAGCGGGGGAAGGAAGTGTGATAGCCATGCGCCAAACCTCTAATCGCGTCACGTCGTCCTGACAACTCGGCCTGTCTTGACATGCTGACGCAAGCAGGGGACGACAGGCCGCACACATAAACGGGGACGACGATGGCGGAAACTAAAAAACTGCTGCGGGCACTTTCCGGAGAGACGATGGACGTGCCCCCGGTCTGGCTGATGCGGCAAGCGGGGCGATATCTGCCCGAATACAGGGCTACCCGGGCCGAAGCGGGCGACTTTCTGTCGCTCTGCTACAACTCGGAACTTGCGGCCGAGGTGACGCTGCAGCCGATCCGCCGCTACGGGTTCGACGCCGCCATCCTGTTCGCCGACATCCTGTTGCTGCCCCAGGCGCTGGGCGCCGAGCTGTGGTTCGAAACGGGCGAAGGCCCGCGCATGTCGACGATCACCGACGCGCAAGGGCTGAAGGCGCTGAAGGGCAAGGACGACATCCACGACCACATGGCGCCGGTCTACGAGACCTGCCGGATCCTGTCGCGCGAGCTGCCGAAGGAAACCACTCTGATCGGCTTCGCGGGCGCCCCCTGGACGGTCGCGACCTACATGATCGCCGGTCGCGGCACCAAGGATCAGGCTCCGGCCCATGCGCTGCGCACGGAGGACGAGGCGACCTTTGCCGCGCTGATCGACCTCTTGACCGACGCCACCATCGAATACCTGTCGAAACAGGTCGAGGCGGGCTGCGAAGTGGTCAAGATCTTCGACAGCTGGGCCGGGTCGCTGAAGGGCGAGGCCTTCGACAAATACGCGATGGAACCCGCGAAACGGATCATCGCCGAGATGAAGGCGCGCCATCCGGGCCTGCCCTGCATCGCCTTCCCGCGCGAGGCGGGCGACAAGTATGTCGGTTTCGCCAAGGCGACCGGCGCCGATTGCGTCGCGCTCGACAATTCGGTCTCGGCCGAATGGGCCGTCGAGAACGTGCAGAAGGACGGCTGCGTCCAGGGCAACATGGACCCGAAACTGATGGTCACCGGCGGTCAGGCGCTGATCGACGAGACCAGGCGCATCAAGGAGGCCTTCTCGAAAGGGCCGCATATCTTCAATCTCGGCCATGGCATCACCCCCGATGCCGATCCCGAGAACGTGACGGTGATGCTCGAGGCCCTGCGCGCCTAAGGCGCACCCTTCGGGACGGAACCCGGCAAACGCCCGCGCGGATCGCTTCGCGCGGGCGTTTTCCCGCCGAGGCCCGCCTTTTGGTCAGGTTGAAGGTGTCCGTTGTGGTCGCTAGCTATAGTTGAATTTGCCCCATGCCTTGACCGGGACCCCATGGCCCAACCGTCCGAACTCTTTGCTGCGTCCGGCTTTCGCGTCAGGGTCGTGGATGCCCTGATCGTGCTGCTGCGCGAGCGCGGAACCGCGCGGTTCACGCTGGGCGAGGTGGCCGAGGCCGCGGGCGTCCCCGAAAGCCGGGTGCGGGCCGCCTTTCCCGACCGGGATGCGCTGGTCTCGGAATTGCGGCGGGTCTGCTACGACCGGCTCGCGGCCCGGCTGACCGCCCGCTATTTCGACCCGGACGGGCACCCGCCCACTCGCCTGCGCGAGGGCGGCCGCGCCCATCTTGAGTTCGCCCGGACGAACCCTGCGCTCTATCGCCTTCTTTATTGCGATCCGGGCGATGGCGGGATCGCCCATATCATCGACGTCATCGTTCCGCCCGACTCGCTCGAGGCGCTGACCGAGGGCGTTCGGCGCTGTCGTGCGTATCGGGGACGGAGCACCGGCAAGGCGCGCGAGCTTGCCTTTCTGCTCTGGACCACGATCCATGGCGTCGCGGTTCTGGCGCTGGATGCCGATGGCCCGAACCGGTCGGGCGGCAAATGGGACCAGGCCGCGCAGACCCTCGACCTACTGATCGACCTGATCTGCGCGTCCGGCGACGACTGAAACCCGGCCATTCTCGCGGGCTCAGGGCCAGCTGGCCAGCGGCGGCATGCTCATCAGCACGGCTTCCGGGTCATGCCCGGTCTCAAGCCCGAAGCGCGTGCCGCGGTCGTAAAGGAGGTTGTATTCGGCATAAAGACCGCGATGCGCCAGCTGTGCTTCGCGGTCGCGCTCGGTCCAGGGGGTGCCTGCGCGCCGTTCGACCAGCGGCAGGAAGGCCGGCAGGAAGGCGCGGCCGACATCCTGGGTGAAGGCGAAATCCGCCGGCCAGTCGCCCGAATTCAGATCGTCGAAGAAGATGCCGCCGACGCCCCGGACCCGGCCGCGATGCGGCACATAGAAATACTCGTCGGCCCAGGCCTTGAAGCGCGGGTAATGGCTGAGGTCGTGGCGGTCGCAATGGGCCTTCAGCACCGCGTGGAAATCCGCCGTATCTTCGTCATGGGGCAGGCAGGGGTTCAGATCGGTGCCGCCGCCGAACCACCAGTCCTGCGGGGTCCAGAACATCCGGGTGTTGAGATGGACGGCGGGCGTGTGCGGATTGCGCATGTGGGCGACGAGGCTCAGCCCCGAGGCCCAGAACCGGGGGTCGTCCTTCATCCCCTCCAGCCCCTTGCGCGCGGCCATCGCCGCCTGTGCCCGCGGGTTCAGCGTACCATAGACGGTCGAGACATTGACGCCCACCTTCTCGAAGATCCGGCCGCCGCGCATCACGCTCATCAGGCCGCCGCCCGCATCCGATCCGTCCTCGGACTGGCGACGGGTCTCGGTCACGTTGAACCGCCCGGGCGGCAGCTCGGCCACCGGGGCCGGGGGCGGGGCCTCTTCCAGCGCCTCGAAGGCGGCCACGATCTCGTCGCGGAGGCGGCGGAACCAGGCCGAAGCCTGCGCCTTTCGGTCGTCGAACATTTCGGTCATCGCGCGGGTCTCCCTGTTTTGTTAACCGGTTATCAGCTTATCTCCGCCCGCGCCACCATGCCGCACGGTTCCGTTGCCGCGCGGCGCGGCGTAGGATGCGCCATCCGACCGGGAGTCCTTCGATGCGTAAGCTTGCCCTCTTGATGCTTCTGCCGCTTGCCGCCTGTGCCACCCCGCGCCAGTCCTGCGAACGGGCGGCGCTTTACGACCTGCGCGTGCTCGACACGCTGATCCGCGAGTCCGAACAGACCATCGCGCGCGGCTATGGCTATCGCCGCGAACCGTATGAACGCACCCGGTTCGATTTCTGCTACGGGTCACGTTTCGGGCGCAGCCCGGCGATGGGGTTCACCTTCTGCGACTATCCCGATGTGGGGATCCGCGAGGTGCCGGTGACGGTCGATCTGGCCGCCGAACGGCGCAACCTCGCCGAGCTGAAGGCCAAGCGGACCGAGGCCGCGCGGCGCGCCGCGCGCGCGCTGTCCGCCTGCGAGGCACGGTATCCGGGCGACGAAAAGGGATAGAGTCGGCGGGCGCGTCAGTGCGCGGGCGCGGCCACCGGGTCGATCAGGGTACGCCCGCCATCGACAGCCAGGATCTGGCCGGTCATGAACTGCGCCGCGTCCGACGACAGGAACTGCACCGTCTCGCTGAGTTCCGAGGCCTTGGCGATGCGCCCCAGAGGCGTGTGGGCGCGGATCTCGTTGCGGTAGTCGGGCTGATCCTTGAGGATGTTCTGCAGGCTCGCCGACATCACCGAGCCGAAGGCCACGCCATTGACCCGGATCCGGTGCGGCGCCAGCGCCACCGCCATCGAGCGGGTCAGCTGTTCCAGCGCCGCGCAGCTGACCGAATAGGCCAGAAGCTCGCCATGGGTACGGGTCGCGGCGATCGACGAGATGTTGACGATGGCACCCGCCTGTCCCTCGGTCTGGCCCGCCTCCTCGGCCTGACGGATCATCCGCCGCGACACGATCTGGCTGAGCCGGAGCGAGGTCATCACGTTCTGTTCCATCATCACGTCGAACCCGTCATTGTCGGGGTCCAGCGGATCGGACAGCACCATCTGGCGGCTGGCATTGACCAGGATGTCGATCCGGTCGAAGGCGTCGATGGTGGCCGACAGCAGGTTGGCGATGGTCAGCCGCTCGCGCAAATCGCCTGCGAAGTAGCGCACCGTGCTTTCGGTTTCGGGATTCTTGCCGCATTCGTCGACCAGCCGGGGCTCGTCCCGGTCGGCGAACATCACATTCGCGCCGCGGTCGCTGAAATGCCGGGCGATGGCCAGTCCCAGCCCGTTGGCCGCGCCGGTGACGATGGCTGTCTTGCCCTGGATGGAGAAGGACATCGAGAAGCCTCCTGATTCGGTTGGTCAGACTATGCGATTTCACCGGGGGCGGCGAGACGGCCGCCGCGCCAGCAAAACCTTGAACCCCGCATCGCCGCCGATTTCATGGGTTTCCGCGAACAGCGCGGTCAGATCCCGTTCGTAGGGCAGGTGCCGGTTGGCAACGATCAGCGCCTGTCCGTGCGGCGCCAGCAGCCGCGCCGCCGCTGCCAGAAAGGCCCGCCCGAGCCCCGGATCGGCGGCGCGCGAGACATGGAAGGGCGGGTTGGTCAGCACCGTGTCGAAGCCCTTCTCGGCGGTGAAGGCAATGGCGTCGGCCCAGTGGAACCGGGCGCGCGGGTCGGGGACATTCTCGCGCGCGCAGCTCAGCGCCGCGTGGTCGGCTTCGATCAGATGCATCTCGGCGATACCGGGATGCGCGGCCAGCGCCTCGGCGGCGACATAGCCCCAACCCGCGCCCAGATCGGCAACCCGGCCCTTCAGCGGCGTCTGCAGCGCGCCCACCAGAAGCGCCGAGCCGCGATCCACGCCATCGGCCGAGAAGACGCCGGGCAGGGTGCGGTAACGTCCCGCCACCATCTCGCCAGCGCGGGGGCGCCAGGCCTCGAAGTCCGCAGGATCGGCCCGGACCGAGAAGGTCTTGCCATGGGCCTTGGCGAACGGGGCCGAGACCTCGGCGCCGCCCTGGCGCAGCGCCTTCAGCAGGCTGTCGACCCCGTCGGTCTTGGCGCCGTCGACCAGCACCGGCCCGCCGCCGGTCAGCCCCAGCGCCTCGGCCAGCCGGGCCTGGGCCGCGGCCTTGGCGCGCGGCAGCAGGACAAGTGCGGCCGAGAACGCGCCCGAGGGCGCGACCGCGACGTCCCAGCCGCGCGTGGCCCAGGCGGCATGATCGGGGGCGAAGCCCTGCACGATCTGCACCCGCTCCTTGGGCAGGGCCGACAGGTCGGCCGCGGCCGGGGCGTCGAAAACGGCGATCCGCCCCTCGGGCGGCAACGAAACGGCACCGCCTTGCAGCGCCAGGGTCAGTCTGGAAACGGTCATGGACGGGCGGGCCTCGGGCCCTACTCCTTTTCCATCGTGCATTGCAGGGGGTGCTGGTGGCGGCGGGCGAAATCCATCACCTGGGCGACCTTGGTCTCGGCCACCTCGAAGCTGAACACGCCGACCACGGCGACGCCCTTCTTGTGCACGACCAGCATGATCTCGAAGGCCTGGGCGTGGCTCATGCCGAAGAAACGCTCCAGCACATGCACGACGAATTCCATCGGCGTGTAGTCGTCGTTCAGCAACAGCACCTTGTAAAGCGGCGGCCGCTGGGTCTTTGGCTTGGTCTTGGTGATGACCCCGGTTTCGCCTTCGGGGTCGCCACTCTTGTCGGCCATCATGCGAAGGTCGTTCGTCACGGGGTCCGGGCTCCGGCGAAGGTGGTGGTGTTCGGTTCAAGTGATCTTATATATGCGAGCGCGCCGGTCTGAAAAGGGCCGGTCTGAAAAGGGCGCAGTGCCGCACGAGGGAACGCGATTGGCCGGACAGCTGACAACCATCGGTTTCGATGCCGACGATACGCTCTGGCAGAACGAACGGTTCTTCCGACTGACCCAGGCGCGATTCGCCGAGTTGCTGGCAGATTTCGCTCCGCCCGAGGCGCTGATGGACCGGCTGCTGGAGGCCGAGCGCCGCAACGTCGGGCATTACGGGTTCGGCATCAAGGGCTTCGTTCTGTCGATGATCGAGACCGCCATCGAGGTCACCGACGAGCGGGTTCCCGCCGCCGTCATCCGCGATCTGCTGGCGGCCGGGCAGGAGATGCTGCGTCACCCGATCGAGCTGATGCCCGAGGCCCGGGAGGCCATTCTGGCACTTGCAGGAACGTATCGCATCCTTCTGATAACAAAGGGAGATCTTCTCGATCAGGAACGCAAGCTGGCGCAGTCGGGGCTGGGCGAGCTGTTCGACGGCGTCGAGATCGTCAGCGACAAGACGGCGCCGCGCTACGGCGCCATCTTCGCCCGCCACGGCGACGGTGCCGAGCGCGCGATGATGGTGGGCAACTCTCTGAAATCGGACGTGATTCCCGCCATCGAGGCGGGCGCCTGGGGGGTCTTCGTGCCGCATGACCTGACCTGGGAACTGGAACATGCCGACCCGCCCCGGGCCCATGCCCGCTTTGCCGAACTGCAACACCTTGGCGAATTGCCGGACCTGATCGCGCGGCTGGGCTGACATGTTGTAGATGTCGCAGGCGTGACCGCGACATGTTGCAATGTCCCAGGATCGGCCCCAATCCCATTGAAACAGAGCTGTTTTCCCTCATTCCGCAACGTGGTAGGGTGCCGCTGAAACAGACCGCCCGGCACGACAATCGGGTGGCGAGAGGCAGTGAAAAGGCAGGTCCCGGTGAGACGAGCGAGTCTGTGCGTTCGGCACGCGCTTCTATTCGCAATCCTTGCAGTCGGCATTTCGGTCGCCGCGACCGGCCTTCGGGCCGCGCCCTCGGCCTCGTTCGTGGTCGATGCCCGGACCGGCGAGGTGCTGCATGCCGAGAACGCCGATACGAGGCTGCACCCGGCCTCCCTGACCAAGATGATGACGCTGTATCTTGCCTTCGAGGCGATCGAGCATGGCGAGATTTCCCCTGAAACCGTGGTGACCATCTCGGCGCATGCGGCTTCCGAGCCTCCCTCCAAGCTGGGCCTGCGCGCCGGTCAGAAGATCCGCTTCAAGTATCTGATCCGCGCCGCCGCCATCAAATCGGCCAATGACGCGGCCACCGCCATCGGCGAAGCGCTGGAGGGGTCCGAGGCCGCCTTCGCCCGGCGGATGAACCGCACCGCCCGGGCGATGGGCATGAACCGCACCACCTTCCGCAATGCCAACGGGCTGACCGAGGAAGGTCACCTGTCGACCGCGCGCGACCTGACCATTCTCGCGCGGCATGTCGTCTACGACTATCCGGGCTATTACAACATTTTCTCGCGGGTCACCGACGATGCCGGCGGGCGTCAGGTCTACAGCACCAACCGCCGGTTTCTTGGCAGCTATTCCGGCGCCGACGGGATCAAGACCGGCTATACCAATGCGGCGGGCTACAACCTCGTGGGCTCTGCCATCCGTGGTCAGGAACGCATCATCGCCACGGTTCTGGGCGGGCGCAGCACGGCCGCGCGCAATGCCGAGGTCGCCAAGCTCCTGGATCTGGGTTTCCGCAAGGCGCCCAGCCGCGTCGCCCTGCGCAGCCCGCAAAAGCCGCCCTATCTGACCGGAGCCGCCCGCCTTGCGGCCGTGCCGCCGGTCGAGGCCGCGCCATCCGCGTCTGCGCCTGCGGTGATGGCGCGCTCGATGCGGCCTCGGGCCCGGCCCGGCGCCGCTGCCCCGACCGAGGCGCTGATCGCGGCCCTTGCCGCCGATGTCAGCACGTCGGTCAGCGCGGCCAAGGCCGAACTGACCGTTCCCGCGCCCGCCGCGGCGTCCGCGCCAGAGGCGGAGGTCGCGTCAGCATCGGGTGCGGCGGTCCTCGCGGTCTCGATACCGCCCCGGGCCCGGCCGGCCGGTCTGGCCCCCGAAGCCGTGGCGCCGGTGACGCCGGCCCCTGTCGCGGACCCTTTGGCGGTCGCCGCAGCGGTCCCGGCAGCCTCCGAACCCGCGGCCACCGATCTTGCCGCCGTTGCGGCCGCGGCCGCCGCAGCGGCCTCCGCCCCGCCCGCCGCGCCTGATGCGGTCGAACTGGCCCTGGCCGAGGACGAACCCCAGATCGTGTCGCGGATGTCGTCTTCGGGCGGGCGCTACTGGGGGATCAATGTCGGCAACTACAATTCGCGCTATCAGGCCGAGCGCGTGCTGCTGCGCACCGCCCTGCAGGAAATGGGCATTCTCGACAACGCCCTGCGCAAGGTGGTGCAGGGCCGCCGCGGGTTCGAGGCCAATTTCGTCGGCATGACCGAGCTTGAGGCCGACCAGGCCTGTCGCCGCCTGCAATCGCACGGCTCGACCTGCAGCACCTTCGGCCAGCCCCCGTCGTGATCCGCCGATGACCGCCTATGCCCTGCCGCTTCCGCCTGTCCCCGCGCTGTCCATCGACGGAGACGCGGCGCGCTTCCCGGTGCGGCGGATCTTCTGCGTCGGCCGGAACTATGCCGAGCATGCCCGCGAGATGGGCGCGGACGACCGCGAGCCGCCCTTCTTCTTCACCAAGCCCGGCGATGCGCTGGTGACGGACGATGCCGATATCGCCTATCCGCCCGCCACGGCCGATCTGCATCACGAAGCCGAACTTGTGGTCGCCCTGGGCCGGGGCGGCGCCGACATCGCGGCGGCGGCCGCGCTTGACCATGTCTGGGGCTATGCGGCGGGCAACGATCTGACCCGGCGCGACCTGCAGGCCGAGGCCAAGGCCGCGCGCCGTCCCTGGGACATGGCCAAGGGCTTCGACGCCTCGGCGATCTGCGGCGCGCTGCGGCCCGCCGCCCGGATCGGCCATCCCGCCCGGGGCCGGATCGCCTGCCATGTCGACGGCGTGCTGCGGCAGGAGGGCGATCTTGGCGACATGATCTGGTCCGTGCCCGAGATCGTCTCGCATCTGTCGCGGCTGGTCGCGCTGGCCCCGGGCGACCTGATCTATACCGGCACCCCGGCGGGCGTGGGCGCGATCGCCCGCGGACAGACCTGCAGCGTCGAGATCGAGGGCGTCGGCCGGGTCTCGACCCGCGTCCTCTAGGCCCAACGGGGGCTCGCCTGCCGCGCGCCGCGCGCGGGCGGCTGCCCCCGGGCGGCAAAAGGGATGGCTCCGACAGGCCCACGCCGCCTTGCGGCATGGCGTCCGCAGGGGTATCGGTCTGACCGAACGCCACGCCGGAGCCGCCGATGACCGATCCCGTCGCCCTCACCGCCGAGCTGATCCGCTGTCGCTCGGTCACACCCACCGAGGGCGGTGCCCTAGTGCTGCTGGCCGCGCGGCTGTCGGCGGCCGGGTTCGACTGCCGCCGGGTCGACCGGAACGGCACGTCGAACCTCTTCGCCCGCTGGGGCGGGCGGGGGCATGAGAAGACCTTCGGCTTCAACGGCCATACCGATGTCGTGCCCGCGGGCGACACCGCCGCCTGGACCGCCGACCCGTTCGGCGCCGAGATCCGCGAGGGCCAGCTGTGGGGCCGGGGCGCCACCGACATGAAATCGGGCGTCGCGGCCTTCGTGGCTGCCGCCATCGACTTCGTGACCGAGACCCCGCCCGATGGCGCCATCGTGCTGACCCTGACCGGCGACGAGGAGGGCGACGCGACCGATGGCACCATCGCACTGCTGGACTGGATGCAGACCGAGGGCGAGCATATGGCGGTCTGTCTGGTCGGCGAGCCCACCTGCCGCGAGGCCATGGGCGACATGATGAAGATCGGGCGGCGCGGGTCGATGACGGCGTATTTCACCGCCCGGGGTGTGCAGGGGCATTCGGCCTATCCGCAGCGCGCCCGCAACCCGATCCCGGCGCTGGCGCGGCTGGTGCAGCGGCTCGATGCCTACAGCCTCGATCAGGGCACCCGGCATTTCGACCCCTCGACGCTGGCCGTGACCACCTTCGATACCGGCAATCCGGCGACCAATGTCATCCCGGGCCAGTGCCGCGCCACCGTCAACATCCGCTTCAACGAGGCGCACAGCTCGGAGAGCCTCGCCGACTGGATGGCCGCCGAGGCCGCCCGCGTCACCGAAGAGACCGGCATCGAGATCGCGATGGAAATCAAGGTCTCGGGCGAGAGCTTCGTCACGCCCCCTGGCCCGCTTTCGGCGCTGGTGGCCGATGCGGTCGAGGCCGAGACCGGGCGACGGCCCGAGTTGTCGACCTCGGGCGGCACGTCGGATGCGCGCTTCGTCAAGGACCTGTGCCCGGTGGTCGAATTCGGGCTGGTCGGCAAGACCATGCATCAGGTCGACGAACGGGTCGAGACCGCCCAGATCGACGAGCTGAAGCGGATCTACACGCGCATCCTGAGCGGCTATTTCGGCTGATCTGCCTGGCCCCGGCGCCCGCGCTTTCCGGCTGACGGCGAAAGGGCCGCGTGCTAGGTCTCGGCCATGACCCGCATTCCTTCCAAGACCGAGATCCTCGACTGGATCGCCGCCCATCCCGGCCAGACCAACAAGCGCGACATCGCCAAGGCGTTCGGGCTGAAGGGGGCCGACCGGATCGACCTCAAGCGCCTGCTGAAGGAGCTTGAAGACGAGGGCCATCTGGAAAAGCGCAAACGCACCTACCGCGACCCCGAAAAGCTGCCGCCGGTGACCGTTCTCTCGATCCTCGCGCCCAATGCCGATGGCGATCTTTTTGCCCGGCCGCTGGAATGGCATGGCGAGGGCGCGGCGCCGAAGGTGCTGTTCCTGCCCCGGCAAAGCGACGCCGCGCTGGGCGAGGGCGACCGGATCCTGGCCAAGCTGCAGGAGGTCCGCGCCGAGGATCACCAATACGAGGCGCGGCTGATCCGCAAGATCGGCTCGAACCCGAAACGCATTCTGGGGATCTTCCGCAAGGCCACCGAGGGCGGGCGGATCGTGCCCATCGACAAGGGCGCCGACAAGGAATGGACGGTCGCCGCCAGCCTGACCCATGGCGCGAAGGACGGCGAGCTGGTCGAGGCCGAACTGGCCGGGCCGCGCGGCCGCATGGGCCTGCCCAGGGCCCGCATTGTCGAGCGGCTGGGCGATCCGACCGCGCCGAGGGCGGTCAGCCTGATCGCCATCCACCAGCATGGCATCCCCGACGACTTCCCCGACGAGGTGATCGCCGAGGCCGACCGCGCCAAGCCCGCGGGGCTGGGCAACCGCGAGGATCTGCGGGCGCTGCCGCTGGTCACCATCGACCCCGCGGACGCGCGCGACCGCGACGACGCGGTACTGGCGATGCCCGACGACGATCCGGCGAACCCGGGCGGGCATGTCCTCTGGGTGGCCATCGCCGATGTCGCCCATTACGTGACCCCGGGCTCGCGGCTCGACCGCGAGGCGCGGCGGCGGGGCAATTCCACCTATTTCCCCGACCGGGTGGTGCCGATGCTGCCCGACCGGCTGTCGGGCGATCTGTGTTCGCTGCACGAAGGCGTCCCGCGGGCCTGCATCGCGGTCCGGATGACCATCGACGCCGAGGGCCGCAAGATCGCGCACCGCTTCACCCGCGGGCTGATGCAATCGGCCGGGGCCTTCGCCTATGAAGAGGTGCAGGCGGCCGAGGAGGGCACGCCCTCTGACCGCATCGCGCCCCTGCTCGACGAGGTGATCCACCCGCTTTACGCCGCCTATCGCGCTCTGATCCGGGCGCGCGAGGCGCGCCAGCCGCTCGATCTCGACCTGCCCGAGCGGCGGATCGAGCTGTCCGACGAGGGCAAGGTGGCGTCGGTCAGGTTCCGCGACCGGCTGGACGCGCACCGGCTGATCGAGGAATTCATGGTGCTGGCCAATGTCGCCGCCGCCGAGGAGCTGACCCGGCTGCAACGCCCGCTGCTGTTCCGCGTCCATGAAGAGCCGAGCCCCGAAAAGCTTGACGCGCTGCGCGAGGTGGCTGGCGCCTCGGGGTTCACACTGGCCAAGGGCCAGGTGCTGCATACGCGCCAGCTGAACGACCTGCTCGATCAGGCGATGGGGACCGAGTTTTCAGAACTCATCAACCTCTCGACCCTGCGCTCGATGACCCAGGCCTATTACTTTCCCGAGAATTTCGGCCATTTCGGTCTGGCACTGAAATCCTATGCGCATTTCACCTCGCCGATCCGGCGTTATGCCGACCTGATCGTGCACCGGGCGCTGATCTCGGCCCATGGCTGGGGCAAGGACGGGCTCGGCCCCGAGGATGTCGACGAACTGGAAGCAACGGCCAAGCATATCAGCGAGACCGAGCGCCGCTCGATGGCGGCCGAGCGCGACACCACCGACCGCTACCTTGCCGCCTATCTGTCGGAACGGGTGGGCAACGAATTCGGCGGCCGGATCTCGGGGATCGCGCGGTTCGGCGTCTTCGTCTCGCTCGACGAGACCGGGGCCGACGGGCTCATTCCGATCCGCGAGCTCGGGAACGAGTATTTCCACCACGACCGCGATGCCCAGACCCTGATGGGGTCCAATAGCGGGCTGGTGATCGGCATCGGCCAGCGGGTGACGGTGCGGCTGGCCGAGGCGGTGCCGGTGACCGGCGGGCTGACCTTCGAGCTTTTGTCGATCGAGGACCGGGCGGTGCCGCGCGGGGCCGTGCGCGGGCGGGGCAAGCCGGTGCGGCGCAAGGTGGTCCGCGCCAAGGCAAAATCGGACAAGGTCAAGGGCAAGGTCAAGCGGACCCGGCGCTAGGCGATGCGCGGTCCGGCGCCTGCGGGCGGCCGGGCGAAAGCCGCCCCCGAAACCCCGCTTTGCGGTTGAACGGACCTGCGCTACACTGGCTCAAAGCCTGATAAAAGGTGCGAGCAGATGACCCGACACAGATCCTTGGCCCCCGGCCTCGGGGTTGCCCTTGGGGTTGCCCTTGGGGTTGCCCTTGGCCTGGGCAGTCCCGCCGATGCGGTTCTCGACCGCGCGCCCCGTCCCTTGCCCCGTCCGGAGACGCCGGAAATGAGCCGGAGCCTGCGCCCCGAAACCCGCCCGGACCTGCGGCCCGCCGTCGCCGCCGCCCTGGCCGAGGCGGTCGCGGCCGATACCATCGCCGACGAGGCGCGGGGCTTTCCGGGCTGGATCGCGGGCTTTCGCGGGCGGGCGCTGGCGCAGGGCATTGCGCCGGGCGTCTTCGACCTTGCCTTCGAGGGCGTGACCTTCCAGGCCGACGTGATCCGGCGCGACCGCAACCAGTCGGAATTCGTCAAGCCGATCTGGGACTATCTCGACAGCGCAGTGTCCGAGACCCGGGTGCAGAACGGCCGTGCGGCGCTGGCGCAATACGGCGCGGTGCTGACCCGGATCGAGGCGCGCTATGGCGTCGACAAGGAAATTGTCGCCGCGATCTGGGGCATGGAGACCTCTTACGGCAGCTATCGCGGTTCGGCCCCGATCGTCGATTCGCTGGCGACCTTGGCCTATGACGGCCGCCGCGCTGCGTTCTTCGAGACCCAGCTGGTCGATGCGCTGAAGATCATTCAGGCGGGCGATACCGATGCCCGGCACATGACCGGAAGCTGGGCCGGGGCGATGGGCCATACTCAGTTCATGCCAAGCTCTTACCTCGCGCATGCGGTCGATTTCACCGGCGACGGGCGGCGCGACATCTGGTCGGACGATCCGACCGACGCGCTGGCCTCGACCGCAGCCTATCTGGCGCATTTCGGCTGGACCAGGGGGCAGCCCTGGGGCGTCGAGGTGCAACTGCCGCGGGGCTTCGATCACCGGCTGGCCGACCGGTCGGTCACGCATCTTCCCTCGGACTGGGCCCGGATGGGGGTACGCGACATGAACGGCCGGGCGGTGCGCGACTTTGGCCGCGCGGCGATCCTGCTGCCCGCGGGCGCGCGGGGCACGGCCTTCATGATCTTCGACAATTTCCGGGTGATCGAACGCTACAACCCCGCCGATGCCTATGTGATCGGGGTCGGGCATCTGGCCGACCGGCTGAAGGGCGGCGGGCCGATCCTCGGGGGCTGGCCGCGCGACGATCAGGTGCTGGCCTCGGCCGAACGCAAGGAGTTGCAGGAACGCCTGACCCGCGCCGGATACGACACCAAGGGCGTCGACGGACGGATCGGACCCGACACGGTCTCGGCACTTCGGGCCTATCAAAGCGCGGTCGGGCTGGTCCCCGACGGCTATGCCAGCATGGCGGTGCTGCGGCGGCTGAGATAAGGCCGCCGGGTCCGTTCAGGCGCCGTAGTGGAAGATGTTGCCGCTGTCCTTGTCGACGCGAACGCTTACCTGCGCCTGACGTTTGGCGATCGCGTTGATCTCGGCCAGCGTGGTCACCGCCGGGTTGTTGGCGACCGGGGTTGCGCCGATCTGACTGAAATTTCCCGTGACCCAGGCGGCCTGCCCGGCCTCGGCCGCGGCGGTTCGCGCCGCGTTGATCGCCTCGACGAGCCGTTTGCGATAGTCCCGGCGCCGGTCTTTCTTGGTGCCGGGAGGATAGGCGCCGATCTGCGCGACGGCATTGGCAACTTCTTGCTGGGTCGCGTCGGTCACCGCCGTCACGACGCCGTTTGCCACCGTGAAGCGATCGGCATCGGCACCGGTGGTCGCGGGCGGCAGCAGAGCGGCATTTCCGGGAAAGCCGCCATTGAACGGGCCCGGGGCCTTGGTCGTGTCCTGCAGGGTCACGTTTCCGGCCGTCGTGACACGCCAGGCATTGCCCAGGTCGGCCCAGGCACCAGCCGCAAGGCCGGTCTTGAGGGCGTGCGCATCCATGATGACCGTGTTGGTCTGCGGCGGCGGATTGCGCGCGGCATGGGTGCGGACGGCGGCGAGATTGTCGTGCCCGTTCAGCGCGATGTGATGGCCGAAGAAGCCTATGGTCATATTGGCGGCGTAGCCGCCATTCAGGAATTCGCCGCTGACCGTCTGCCGGCTTTTCAGTTGAAGCGGGGCGGTTGTGCCGCTTTGGGCGGCGCCTTGAGCCTTGGTCTGCAGCGTCCGGAGAGCCCGTGTGGCCGGACTGGAATCGGCGGCGTCCTGCAGGGCCGAGACGGGGCGTGTCGCGGCGGGCGAGGGCGTTTGCCTGACGGCGCGGGAAGGTGCCTTGCGGATCATGGCCAGTCTCCCTCGACGACCGTTAAGCGCGAAACGGCGAAACCGTTTCAATCGGGGGGTATTCTAGCAACCGGAAAGTCGGGTGTCAGTCGCTTTCTGAGGAAGGCCACCGGATGGGCGCGAAGCGTCAGGTGCAGGGCCAGATAGTCTTCGACGACCTCTTCGCCCTCGGTCATGGCGGGCAGGGCGACGGTTGGTTCGGCGCGGCCCTCGCCGTCGAGGTCGCGGGCGAAAAGCGGCAAGGGGGAGGCGATGCGTTCGGGGCCGCCCAGCGCCCGGGCCGCCCACAGCGCCTCGCGCCGGGACAGCCCCAGCGCGGCGAAGGCGTCGGCCTCGGCCAGTACCGTCAGCAGCCCGGGGCCAAGCCCGGCCCGGCGCCAGAGATCCTCGACCGAGGCATAGCCGTTGCCGCGCGCGGCCGCGATCCAGGCGGCGTCGTCCTCGGGCAGGCCGCGTACCTGGCGAAAGCCCAGCCGCAGCGCCAGCCCGCCGCGGCCGTCGGGTTCCAGCGCGTTGTCCCAGCGGCTGGCATTGACGCAGACCGGGCGCAGCTCGACCCCATGCGCGCGGGCGTCGCGCACGATCTGGGCGGGGGCGTAGAACCCCATCGGCTGGGAATTCAGCAGCGCGCAGGCAAAGACCGCCGGGTGGTGGCGCTTGATCCAGGCCGAGGCATAGACCAGAAGCGCGAAGCTGGCGGCATGGCTTTCGGGAAAGCCGTAGCTGCCGAAGCCCTCGATCTGGGAAAAGCAGCGTTCGGCGAACTCGGCCTCATAGCCGTTCGCCGCCATTCCGGCGAGAAACCGGTCGCGGAATTCGCTGACATTGCCGTGTTTCTTGAAGGTGGCAAGCGAGCGGCGCAGCCGGTCGGCCTCTTCGGGCGAGAAGTTCGCGCCGATGATGGCGATCTGCATCGCCTGTTCCTGGAACAGCGGCACGCCCAGGGTCTTGCCCAGCACCTGGCCCAGCGCGTCCGAGGGAAAGCGCACCTCTTCCTCGCGGTTGCGTCGGCGCAGATAGGGGTGGACCATGTCGCCCTGGATCGGCCCGGGCCGGATGATCGCGACCTGGATCACCAGATCGTAGAAGCTGCGCGGCCGCATCCGGGGCAGAAAGTTCATCTGCGCCCGGCTTTCGACCTGAAACACGCCAAGGCTGTCGGCCTTGCAGAGCATGTCATAGGTGGCCGGGTCCTCGGCGGGCAGGGTGGCGAGGTCGAAGCGCCGGCCATGGTGGCCGTCGATCAGGTCGAAGGCCTTGCGCAGGCAGGTCAGCATCCCCAGCGCCAGCACGTCGACCTTGAGAATGCCCAGCGCGTCGATGTCGTCCTTGTCCCAGCAGATGACGGTTCGGCCTTCCATGGTGGCGTTCTCGATCGGCACCAGCTCGTCAAGCCGCCCCTCGGTGATGACGAAGCCGCCCACATGCTGCGAGAGGTGGCGCGGAAAGCCCTGGATTTCCTCGATCAGCTCGAGGGTGCGGCGGAGCCGCGGGTCGGCGGGGTCGAGCCCGATCTCGGTCAGCCGCTCGGGCGCGATCCGGCCCGAGCCCCAGCCCCAGACCTGGCTGGACAGGGCAGCCAGCGTGTCCTCGCTGAGCCCCATGGCGCGGCCGACCTCGCGGATCGCGCGCTTGCCACGGTAATGGATGACGGTGGTGCAAAGCCCGGCGCGGTGGCGGCCGTAGCGGTCGTAGATGTGCTGGATCACCTCTTCGCGGCGCTCGTGTTCGAAATCGACGTCGATGTCGGGGGGCTCGTCCCGGGCCTCGGAGACGAAGCGTTCGAAGACCATGGTGCCGATCTCGGGCGAGACCGAGGTGATGCCGAGCGCATAGCAGGTGACCGAATTGGCGGCCGAGCCGCGGCCCTGGCAGAGAATGCCGCGGGCGCGGGCGAAGGCCACGATGTCGTTGACGGTCAGGAAATAGGGCTCATAGCCGAGCTTGCCGATCAGCGCGAGTTCGTGATCCATCATCGCCCGGACCTTGGCGGGGGCGCCCTGCGGATAGCGCCAGGCCAGCCCGGCCTCGGCCAGCCGGGCGAGGCGCCGCGCGGCGGTTTCGCCATCGCCGCATTCCGAGGGATACTCGTAGCGCAACTCGTCGAGCGAGAAGCCGCAGCGCCGGGCGATTTCGCCTGCGCGGTGGACGGCGGCCTCGTGGCCGCGGAACAGCCGCAGCATCTCTGGCTCGCTGCGCAGGCGGCATTCGGCATTGGCCAGCGCCGCCCGACCCAGCGCGTCGACCCGGGTGCCGGTCCGGATCGCGGTCAGCACATCGGCCAGCCTGCGGCGGCGGCCGTGATGCAGGATCGGGCTGGCGGTGGCGACGGGTGCGAGCCCCAGATCGGCGGCGAGCGCGGCCAGGCGGTCGAAGCGGGCGGCGTCGTCGCCGTCATAGGCCGGGGCCATCGCAAGCGCGACGGCGCCGGGGAAGCGGCGCGTCAGCCGGTCCGCCTGTGGCCGCCATGCGCCCGCGCCGCCCTGCAGGCGTTGCGCCTGTGGCGGGTGGAGCAGGATTTCGGCGCCGTCGCCCCAGTCCATGAGGTCGTCGAGGCCGAGCTGGCAGGCGCCCTTGGCGGCCCGGAGCCGCCCGGTCGAGAGCATCCGGCAAAGCCGCCCCCAGGCGGCGCGGTCGCGCGGCAGCAAGGTGAGGTCGAGCCCGTCGGTCAGCACCAGCCGCGTGGCCGGGATCAGCCGGGGCAGGGCTGTGGGCGCGGCCTCGTCCCGGTCCGCGGCCCGGGCGATCTCGCGCGCGGCGACATGGGCGCGGACGATACCCGCGACCGTGTTCTCGTCGGCGATGGCCAGGGCCTCAAGCCCCAGCTCGGCGGCGCGCGCCATGTATTCCTCGGGATGGGAGGCCCCGGTGAGGAAGGTGAAATTCGAGGTGGCGTCGAGTTCGGCGAACATGGCGAGTCGGGAGTATATTCCCGTTTTGTTCCGTCCGGGAGTCCGCTTCGGCCCCGGCTAGTCGGGGCGGCTGGCCGCGATCTCCAGCCAGGCGCGGGCGGCCTGGGGCAGATAGGCGCCGCGCCGCCAGAGCGTGGCCATCACCCAGTCGGTCGAGGGTTCGTCCAGCGGCACCTGCGCCACCGGCACATGCACCCGCGCCCGGGCGATCAGCCGGGGCAGGAAGGCCACGCCCAGCCCGGCGGCCGCGAGCCGGATGATGAAGTCGATCTGGCTCGACCGCGCCGTCACCTCGGGCTCGAAGCCGTGCCGGGCGCAGGCCGCGCGGATGATCCGGTTCAGCGCAAAGCCGCTGTCGAAGAGGATGAAGGGCATGGCGCGCAGATCGGCCAGGGTGACCGGCCCCGCGCTTTGCGCCAGCGGCGCGTCGGGGGCCATCAGCGCGACCAGCGGGTCGCGATGCACAGGCCGCCAGTCGAATTCGTCCGACACCGGCAGCAGGGACGCGGCCAGGTCGATCTCGCTGGCCCGCAGCAGCTCTTCGAGCCGGTCGCTGCCATGTTCCACCAGCGTGATGTCGACCCCGGGATAGCGCTGCCGGTAAAGCGTGAAGACCGGCGCGAAAAGCTCGCTCGACCCGATCGGCGGCAACCCGATCCGCAAGAGCCCGCGCTTGAGCCCGGCCAGTTCCTGAAGCTCGGTCATCAGCGTGTCGCGGTCGGCCAGCAGGGCCTGGCCGCGCTGGAACACGATCCGGCCCGCGGCGGTGGGGGTGACGCCCGCGGGGCCGCGATTGAGCAGCGGCACCCCGATCTCGTCCTCGAGCTGGCGCACCGCCTTGCTGATGGTCGACTGGGTCGCATGCACGCGCCCGGAGGCGGCTGAAAACCCGCCCGCGCGCACGACCTCGACAAAGACCCGGAGCGTCCTGAATTCCATCTCCATTCCAATAGTGACTTGAGGCCAGTCAAACAAGTCATTTGAAGAATGCGGCATCTTGCCCACATCAAGCCCTTGCGGGGCGTCCTCCCCCTGCGGACCTTCAGGAGCCCGACCGTGACCGCGCATACCCTTTTCCGACGGCTTCGCATCGCCCTGCGCCGGAGCCGTCTGGTGCAGATCGGCCTTCTGGTCGGGTTCTGGCTGGCGGGCGAGGGGGTGGTCCGTCTGACCGGGCTGCCGCTTCCGGGCGGGCTGGTGGGGATGGCGGCGGCGCTGGGGCTGTTGGGATCGGGGCTGATCCGCGCGGGCACGCTGCGGCGGGGCGCGAACTGGTTTCTGGCCGAGATGCTGCTGTTTTTCGTGCCGGCCGTTCTGGCGGTGCTGAACCACCGCGAGTTCCTGGGGCTGCTGGGGCTTCAGATCCTGCTGATCATCGTTCTGGGCACGCTCGCGGTGATGGCGGTGACCGCGCTGACGGTCGAGCTGTGCTGCCGCTGGGGGATCGGGGCCGATGGACAGCCTTCTGCACTGGATTGACCAGCTTGCGCCGGTTGCCGGCTGGACGGCGCTGACGGTCGGGTTCTATCTGCTGGCCAAGCGGGTCTACCGGCGCTGGCCGCGCTGGTGGCTGATGCCGCTGGCAGTGGCCCCCGCTCTGTTGATGATCGCGGTGCTGGCGCTGCATGAAAGCTATCGCGACTATATCCGGGGAGCGGGCTGGCTGATGCTGATGCTGGGCCCCGCGACCGTGGCCTTCGCGGTGCCGATCTACGAGCAGCGCGCCCTGATCCGGCGCACCTGGCCGGTGCTGCTGGTCGGAATGGTGGCGGGCAGCGCGACGGCGGTGGCGGTCAGCTGGGGGCTGGCGAGCCTTTTCGGGCTGGACCAGAGCCTGAGGCTGAGCCTGCTGCCCCGGTCGATCAGCACGCCCTTCGCGATGGAGGTCTCGGCCGATATCGGCGGATTGCCCGACCTGACGGCTGTCTTCGTGGTGGTGACCGGCGTTCTGGGCGCGGCGCTGGGCGACGTGGTGCTGGCCTGGCTGCCGGTGCGCTCGGCACTGGCGCGGGGCGCGTTTCTGGGGGTCGCCGCCCATGGCGCGGGCACTGCCCGGGCGCATCGGATCGGCCGGGTCGAGGGGGCGGTCGCGGGGCTTGTCATGGTGCTGGTCGGTCTGCTGAATGTCTGCCTCGCGCCACTGCTGGTCTCGGCCGCCCGTCTTGCCGCCGGATAAGCGGGACGCACCGAACCGATAGATGCTTAGTGTCGGGTATGGTTTGTAGGGCGAATGAAAAAACGGAGATGCAGGCCCTTGGCGGGCGCGCGACGGGGGCGGGGGACGGGGGTAAGGGGGGGGGCGAAATCGTGGATCGAGCAGCCCGACGCCATCCGGAATGGCCTTTTTTTCCGTTAAAGAAAGGCAGGTGTGGCTCGATTGGCCAAATGGCGCAAAAATCGGTCGCGGCGCATATTTCCTGTGCGAAGCGAATGAAATCGCCTTCGATCTCGGCCCGCGCTGATGCTGCGATGCGGCGTATACTTGATTTGGCGAAGTAATGGCATAGCTTTGGCTTGCGCGTATCGCAACGCTTGCGCCCCGTATCCTTCCCGTATCGCAACGGCATCGATAGGGCGGCCGCGCGATGGCGGACCGCGGGCCGGCCCGGATGCGCCTCTGCGCCACTTTCCCGGGCCCGTCCTTCCGACAGGTGGCAGGGAGCCCGACTCGAGATGAAAGATATCGCAGCCGCAGACCGGCAATCCTCTCCGTTCGGGACGGTCGCCGTGCTGGGCGCCGGGTCCTGGGGCACGGCGCTGGCGCGTGTGCTGTCCCGGAACGGCCGGGCGGTGCGGCTTTGGGCGCGGCGGCAGGCGCTGGCGCAGGAGATCGCCGCCACCGGGCAGAATTCGCAATACCTGCCGGGTATCGAGCTTGGCGAGACGCTGCGCGCGACCGCGTCGCTGGCCGAGGCTCTGGAGGGGGCCGAGGCGGTGCTGATGGTCACGCCGTCGGCGACCCTGCGCGAGATGTGCCGGGCCGCGGCGCCGCATATGCCGCCGGGCATCCCGATCGCGCTTTGCGCCAAGGGCATCGAGCTTGGCTCGGGGCTTCTGCTGTCCGAGGTCGCGGCCGAGGAATTGCCGGGCCACCCGATCGGCGCGATTTCGGGGCCGACCTTTGCGCGCGAGACCGCGCTGGGTCACCCGACCGCGGCGACCGTGGCCTTTCCCTTCACCTATGCCGACCGGCTGGCGCCCCACGCGAGCGCGGCCGCCCGGATGGCGATGTCGGTGGGCGGCCACGGCTTCCGGCCCTATGTCTCGGACGATCTGGTCGGCGTCGAGGTCGGCGGCGCGGTCAAGAACGTGATCGCCATTGCCTGCGGGATGATGTCGGGCGCGGGTTTCGCCGAGAATACCCGCGCGGCCCTGATCGCCCGCGGCGTCGACGAGATGAAGGTGCTGGCCGAGTCGCTGGGCGGGCAGCGCGAGACCGTGACCGGGCTTTCGGGCGCGGGCGACCTGACGCTGACCTGTTCCTCGACCACCTCGCGCAACATGGCGCTCGGCACCCAGCTGGGTCAGGGCATCGCGCGTGCCGACTGTTTCGGCGGCCGCCCGGTCGTCGTCGAGGGCGAGGTCAATGCCCGCTCGGTCGTCGATCTGGCCCGCCGGATCGGGGTGCCGATGCCGATCTGCGAGACCGTCAATGCCGTCCTGCACGAGGGCGCCGATCTCGAAAGCAGCTTCTCGGCGCTCTGGACCCGGCCCATCGAGGCCGAGCCGCGCGCGCTGATGCTGTCGCTCGATCATCCCGCCCCGACCGTTCCCCTGCCTTTCGGAGTGTCCTCATGAACCTTGCCACCGCCCCCCACCCGCCGCTGTCGGACCGCCGCTTCGTGCTGGCAACCGATCTGGACGGCACCTTCCTTGGCGGGACCGAGGCCGAGCGGCAGCGCCTTTACGACTGGATCGAGGCCAACCGCGCCAGCGTCGGGTTGATCTTCGTCACCGGGCGCGACCCGGAATTCATCATGCAGATGTGCGCCGAGAACGGCCTGCCCTGGCCCGAATACGTGGTCGGCGATGTCGGCACCTCGATTGCCGAGGTCCATCCCGGCGAGGCGATCCGGCCGATCCCGGCGCTGGAGGACGACATCGCGCAGCGCTGGGACGACAGCGGCGCCCGGGTGCGCGCGGCGCTTGACGGCCATCCGGGGCTGACGCTGCAACCCACCGAGTTCCGCTACCGGGTCAGTTTCGACATGGACCCCGAGACCTACGACCCCTCGGCCGAGGCGAAGGTCGCGGCGATGGGGCTCGACTGGCTGATCTCGGCCGACTGCTATTTCGACGTGCTGCCGAAGGGCGTGTCCAAGGGGCCGTCGCTGCGCCGGCTGGTCGCGCATCTGCAGATCCCCGAGGGCCGGGTGCTGGCCGCGGGCGATACGCTGAACGATCTGTCGATGCTGGAATGCGGTCTCAAAGCCGTCGCCGTCGGCAATTCCGAACCCGCCCTGGTCGAGCGGGTCCGCGATCTCGACCATCTGCACATCGCCCGGGCGCATGGCGCCGCGGGCATCATGGAGGCCATCGCCGCTTTCGATCTTCACACTTTGCCCAAAGGAGCCTGACACATGCCTTCGGATCTGGTCATCGTCTATCACCGCCAGCCCTATGAGGAGGTGGAGGAAGACGGAAAGATCGTCCTGCGAGAAAACAAGAGCCCGAATGGCATCGTGCCGACCCTGAAGAGCTTCTTCGGCAGGTTCGAGAAAGGCGCCTGGATCGCCTGGAAACAGGCCGAGGACCCGGCCAGTCCCGATTTCGAGCGGGTGATCGAGGTCGACGACGCTTTCGGCAAGTACACGGTCTCGCGGCTGCCGCTGACCGCCGACCAGGTCAAGAGCTTCTACCACGTCACCTCGAAAGAGGCGTTCTGGCCGATCCTGCATTCCTTCAAGGAACGCTACAATTACGACCCCGTCGACTGGCCGACCTTTCGCGAGGTGAACTGGGCCTTTGCCGAGGCCGCCGCCGCCGAGGCCGCCGAAGGGGCCGTCGTCTGGGTGCATGACTACAATCTCTGGCTGGTGCCGGGCTACCTGCGGACCCTGCGCCCCGATGTGAAGATCAGCTTCTTCCACCACACGCCCTTCCCGGCGGCCGACATGTTCAACGTGCTGCCCTGGCGCAAGGAGATCCTGCAAAGCCTTCTGGCCTGCGACGTGGTGGGCTTTCACATCCCGCGCTATGTGTCGAATTTCGTCTCGGCCGCGCGCAGCCTTCTCGATGTCGAGGTGACGGCGCGCCAGAAGGTCGAGCCGGAATTCGCCGCCGAGGTGACCGCGCTTTCCGAACGCAGCGTGCCGACCGAACTGGTCTATGAAGACCGGCGGGTTGCGGTGCAGGCCTCGCCGGTGGGGGTGGATGCCGATTATATCGACGCGGTCGCGCGGCGCGAGGAAACCGCCCGCCGCGCCGAAGAGATCCGCACGGAAATGGGCGGCGCCAAGTTGCTGCTGTCGGTCGGGCGTACCGATTACACCAAGGGCGGGATCGACCAGTTGCTGAGCTACGAGCGGCTGCTGGAGGCACAGCCCGATTTGCGCGGCCAGGTCCGGCTGATGCATGTCTCGGTGCCCGCGAACCGCAACATGACGGTTTACGAGAACATCCAGAACGAGCTGGAACAGATGGCGGGGCGGATCAACGGCCGTTTCGGCAGCCTCGACTGGCAGCCCATCGTGCTGATTTCGCGCGCGATCCCGTTCGAGGATCTGGTCGCCTATTACCGCGCCGCCGATGTCGCCTGGATCACGCCGCTGGCAGACGGGATGAACCTGGTCTGCAAGGAGTTTTGCGCCGCACGGGTCGATGGCGACGGGGTGCTGGTCTTGTCGGAATTCGCGGGCGCCGCGGTCGAGATGGGGGCGGCGCTGCTGACCAACCCGTTCTCGCACCGCTCGATGGACAGCGCCATCGCCCAGGCGCTGGACATGCCGGCGGCCGAACGCCGCGACCGCATGGCGGCGCTTCGCGATGTGGTGCATCGCCACGACGTCCGGTTCTGGGCCAACCATCAGATGGAGGCGCTGTCCGGTCCGACGCTGGGCGCGGCCGCCTTGCCCGCCGCGTAGTCTTTTTCTGACGCAGCGGAACCTTGCGGGGCGACAGGGCGCCCCGCCTCTGCTAGCATGAGCCAGCGGAAGACGGGCTTTCGGTGGGGAGGGTACGGTGCGCGTCGCTTTGTTCGGCGGAAGCTTCGATCCGGTTCACGACGGGCATCTGGCGGCGGCGGTGCTGGCGCGGCAGGCCCTTGACCTAAACCGTGTCATCCTGATCCCGGCAAACTCGACCGCCGCGCGGCCCGGTCCCAAGGCGCAGGCTGTCGCCCCGGCGGCGCATCGGCTTGCGATGCTGCGGTGCCTTTGCGAAGGCCGCCCCTGGCTTGAGGTCAGCAATGTCGAATGCCGTCCCGGCGCGTCGCCCTTCGCCGTCGACACGCTGGCCGTATTTCGCGAAACGCTGCCGCCCGGCACCGAGATCGTTCTGCTGATCGGCAGCGACAAGCTGGCGCTGTTGCCACGTTGGCGCGGCATCGACGAGATCCGTGCCGGTGCGCGTATCGTTGCGCTGGCCCGGCCCGGTCATCCGCTCGACGCGGCGCCGCCCTGGGTCGGGCGGCTTAATGGACCCTTGCCCGACCTCTCCTCGACCCAGATCCGCGCGCGTCTGGCGGCAGGCGCGCCGCTCGACGGACTCTGCCCTCCGGCGGTGATCTCCTATCTGATGACAGAGCAGCCCTATGCCCGGCCCGGCCCCGCAGCCCGCTTTGCCTGAGCGGCTTGGCGCCGTGCTGGCAGGCCTGCCCTTGCGGGCGGTGGCCTGCAGCGGCGGGATCGACAGCCTGCTTCTGGCGACACTCGCTCATCGGCAGGCGCCGGACGCCACGCGCGTCGTTCATGCCGTCAGCCCCGCCGTCCCGGCCGCCGCCACAGCGCGGGTTCGTGCGCAGGCCAGCGCCGAGGGCTGGGCGCTCGATCTGGTCGATGCGGGCGAGTTTTCCGACCCCGACTATCTGGCCAACCCGGTCGACCGCTGTTTCTTCTGCAAGCAGCGGCTTTATTCCACCCTTCGGCAGGTGACGGCCGCGCTCGACGGGCCGGTCGCGATCCTTTCGGGCACCAGTGCCGACGATCTGGGCGAGTATCGCCCGGGCCTTCGCGCCGCCGAGGCGCTGGGCGTGCGGCATCCCTATGTCGAGGCGGGGATCGGCAAGGCCGATATCCGGGCGCTGGCCCGGGTGCTGGGCCTCGCTTTCGCCGATCTGCCCGCCTCGCCCTGCCTGGCAAGCCGCCTTTACACCGGGCTTGCCGTCACGCCCGAACGGCTGCGCGCGGTCGAGCGGGCCGAGGACCGGCTGCGGGCCGAGACCGGGCTTTCGGTGCTGCGTTGCCGCCGCCGGGGCGATCTGATGCTGATCGAGGTCGAGGCGGGCGAGGGCGCGCGGATCGGACCCGGGCTGATCGCCCGCGTCGCCGCCGAGGCCCGCGCCATCGATCCGGGCATCCGTGACCTCAGGCTCGACCCGCGCCCCTATGCGCCGGGCCGGGCGTTTCGCGGGGCGCGATGAGGGTGCGGCTCGATCACGACCGGCCGCGCCGGATCGGCCAGCCCGAGGCGATCCTTTGCGAGGGCAAGGCGCTGGCCGATCTCGACGCGATCCTCGAGGCGCTGCAGGGTCGGCCCGCACTGCTGACGCGTCTGGCGCCCGAGCGCCATGCCGCGCTGGCCGCCCCGCCCGAGGATTACGACCCCGCCTCGCGCACTGCCATCGTCAATGGCTGTCTGCCCGCGCGGACGGGCATTGTGCGGGTGGTGACGGCGGGCACCGCCGATCTGCCGGTGGCGATCGAAGCGCTGCGCACGCTTCGTTTTGGCGGGCTCTCGCCGGACCTGATCGCCGATATCGGCGTGGCCGGGCTCTGGCGGCTGGAAGAGCAGATCGAGACGATCCGGGACAGCGATGCGGTGATCGCGGTGGCGGGCATGGACGGGGCACTGGTGTCGGTGATCGGCGGGCTGGTGGGCGTGCCGGTGATCGGGGTGCCCACGTCGGTCGGCTATGGCGCGGCCGAGGGCGGGCGCACGGCGCTGAACGCGATGCTGGCCAGCTGTGCCCAGGGGGTCCTGGTCTGCAATATCGACAACGGCTTCGGCGCGGCCTCGGCGGCGCTGCGGATCCTTGCGGGGCGGGCGCGGTGAGCGGCGTTCTGGTGATCCGGACGCCGTCGGGGCTCAGCGGCGACATGCTGCTGGCGGGGCTTGCGGTGATGGCGGGAGAGGCGGCCGATATCGGCTCGGTTCTGGCCGCGACCGGTCTGCCCTTGCCCCCCGATGCGGTCGAGATCCGGCCGCATGCCTTGCAGGGCATCTCGGGCTGGCAGGCGCGGGTCCGGCTGCCGCATGAACATGCCCACCGCCGCCTCGGCGATATTCTGGCGCTGATCGAGGCCAGCCACCTGTCCGCCCCGGCGAAGACGGTCGCGGCGCGGGCCTTCACCCTGCTGGCCGAGGCCGAGGGCGCGGTTCATGGCCGCCCGCCCGGGGAAATCGCCTTTCACGAGGTCGGCGCGCTTGACTCGATCCTCGACACCTGTGTCGCGGCCGAGCTGCTGGCCCGGATTGCGCCCGACCGGCTGGTCTGCAGCCCGCTGCCGCTATGCGACGGGACGGTCCGCTGTGCCCATGGCCCGCTGCCGACGCCCGCGCCTGCGGTGCAGGAGCTTCTGCGCGGGGTGCCGGTCCGCGGTCTTGCCTCGACCGGCGAAACCGTGACCCCGACCGCCATCGCCTTCCTGCGCGCAGCCGGGTTCGCCTTCGGATACTGGCCCGAAATGGTGATTCGACAGACCGCCCGGATCTATGGCGGGCGGGTGCTGCCGGAGGTGCCGAACGGGGCGCTTTTCGCGCTGGGCGATGCGGGTTTGGCCCCAGTGGAACAGCGGTCCAAGGGCTTGACAGAGCTAGGCAGTGAGTCCACTTGACTTAACGTTAACTTGCGCAGATAATAATGAAATTAAAGGCAATTTGTTTCCGTTCTCTGCGTTTGCCGAGCTTGGCGGCGCGTACCGAGTGGCGTTTGTTCCCGAAAGTCATTGACCGCGAGGTGTGCGATGCCCGTGACCGCCACGACTGTGCCCGCGTCCGCGGGCGAAAGCCGCAAGACCCCCTCTGCAGCGCCGGTTTACCAGACAGACTACCTTATGCCGGTCGAGGTGCATGTCTTTGCCCGCGAGGGCCAGCACTACGCCTTCGACTGCCGGTCATACGCGATCTTCAAGCTTGACCGAGGGGCGGCTCTGGTTCTGGACCGTGCCGCGCGCATGAGCCTGCCCGAAATCGTCGAGGATCTGGCGGGCGAGTTGTCCGAGGCCAAGATCCGCGGCCACTACCTGCGCTTTCTCGAAATGCTGGTGGCGGGCGAGCTGTCTTGCGAACCGGTACCGCGGCCCGGCCGACCGCCCTTCAAGAACCTCGTCCTGATGCTGGCGGGCGGCTGCAACATGGGCTGCAGTTACTGTTTCGAGAAAGACGTGCCGATCTATCAGAAGCCCAATGTCATGACCCGCGAGCGGGCCGACGAGGTTCTGGACTGGTTCTTCCGCCATCAGGAAGGGCCGAAGGCGCATGTGCAGCTTTACGGCGGCGAGCCGCTGCTGAACTGGGAGGTGCTGACCCATGTCGTGGAACGGATCGACGCCTGGGCCGTGCGCGAGGGCAAGGACCTGAGCAAGTACCTGATCACCAACGGCACGCTGCTGAACGAAGAGAGGGTGGGCTTTCTGGTCGATCACGGGGTGACGGTGCAGGTCAGCATCGATGGCGACCGCCGGACCCATGACCGCTTTCGCACCTTCAAGAACGGCCGTCCGACCATGCCCGCGATCCTGCCCAATATCAAAAGGCTGGCCGAGAAGGGCGCCGATTTCAACCTGCGCGCGGTGCTGACCCGTGCCAACAAGGACCCCGATGCCGTGACCCGCGGGCTGAGCGCGCTGGGCGGCGAGAGGGTCTCGTTCGAGGTGGTGGCGACCGACGCCCGCGAGGCGCAGTTCGACGAGGCCGACTGGGAAGAATTCCTGGCCCATTACGACCGCTATCTGGGCCGCGCCTTCGAGACCTGGACCGGCCTGCCCGACGAAATGAAGGGCACGATCCTCAAGATCCTGCGCCAGCAGCGCGTGGTCTATGGCTGCGGCGCGGGCGTGTCCGAGGTGACGGTGGCGCCCGATGGCAACATCTACGAATGCCAGCGGATCTATCGCGATCCCTATTCCAGCATCGCCGAGGACAAGGGGCCGACCGAGCTTGACAGCCGCTTCCTGACCATGGTCGACGACCGCCCGGTCTGTCAGGATTGCTGGGCGCGCTATCTCTGCGGCGGCGGCTGCCTGCATCAGTCGCAGACCGGGCACGGCTCGGACGACCCGCTGCCGCAATATTGCCGGATGAAACATGCGCTGGTCGAGGCGGCCATCGTGCGGATCGACGAGATCCGCAGCGTCGCGGCCCGGGCCGTCGAGGCCTGAGGCCATGGCGCTGGCTCTCGACAGACGCCCGCTGGGCAAGACCGGGATCGAGGTCTCGGCGATGGGGATCGGGTCGAGCCCGTTCCGCCACGGGGCCGCGGCCGACTGGGCCGGGCTGCTGGCAGAGGCCTATGACTGCGGCATCACCTATTACGACACCGCGCGCAGCTATGTGAACGGCGAGGCGGTGATCGCCCATCTGCCGCCCCGCGTGCGCGACGGGCTGACCATCGCCACCAAGACCGGCGCGCGGGGCGGGCCGCATTGCCTGCGCGATCTGCAGACCTCGCTTCGGGCCATGGGCCGGGACCATATCGATCTGTGGATGACGCACATGGTCGAGACGATGCGCGAGTATGAGCTTTGCACCGAACTGGGCGGGTTCTGCGATGTCGCGGTCGCGGCCCGGACGGCGGGGTTGGTGCGTGCGACCGGCGCCTCGTTCCATGCCCCGACCGAGGTCATCCTGCGCGCCATCGAGGAGCGCGCCTTCGATGTGGTGATGTTTCCTTTCAACGTGCTTGGCCGCGAGACGGTGTTCGGCGCGCCCATTTCCGACTATCGCGACCGGCTGTTGCCCGCGGCGCGCGCAAACGGTGTCGGCGTCGTGGTGATGAAGGTGCTGGCGGGCGGCGAGATGAAACATGGCGCGCCGCGGCTTGGGTTTCTGGCCGATCCCGCCACCGGTCAGGACACGCTGTCGGGGGCGATCCGCTATGCGCTGATGCAGCCCGGCATCGCGACCGCCGTGCTTGGCATGGCCAGCCGGACCGAGCTGCGCCGGAACCTGGCCGCAGGGATCGGCGTCGGGCCGGACCCCGGGGCCTGCCAGAGGCTTGAGGCCCGGGTGGCGGCGGCCTCTCCCGGCGAATGCACCCGTTGCGCCGCCTGTCTGGGCGTCTGCCCCGAGGGGATCGAAATTCCCAAGGTGTTCCGCCTGCTCGATCAGGACCGCTTTTTCGGCATGACCGGGATCGCGCGGTTCAAATATGCCCGGATGCAGCCCGATGCCTCGGCTTGCGCGCGCTGCGGAAAATGCGCCGAGGTCTGCCCCGAGGATTTCGATATCGCCCGCCTGCTGCAGCTTGCGCATGCGCGGTTGACCCAAGCCACCCGTCCAGCCGGTTCCAGACAGACAGAGGAGGAAAATACGCATGGCTGACGAAGTCCAGGGCTTCAAGAAGGTGACTGCCGAGCAGTTGCCCGAGGAGCAGAAGAAGAAGCTCCGCAACGCGCTCCAGCAGGAGCTGGCGGAGGCGATGATCAAGGTCATCCGCGCCGAGCCGCCGCAGGTGGATCTGAGCGAGATCGAAGTGATCCTCAAACCCGGGCAACGGATCGAGGAATGGGATGTGCTCGCCAGTTGCGGAACCTGTGGCACCTGCGGCACTTGCGGGACCTGCGGCACGTGCGGGACGGCGGCGCTGACCGATGACATCCCGATCAACATCGCCCGCGAGCTTGGGGTGCTGCTGCCCAAGCCGCAGGTCGATCTGCTGCGGCTCCATTCCGACATGGAAAAGATGAACTCGATGATCCTGACGCTGGCCAATCGTCGGCAGAAATAGCGGCGCGGATCAGTCGAACGAGGCGAGCGCCGCGTCCAGAACCGGATCGCGGCCCTCGCGCAGATCGACGGCCCCGGGCGCGGCCTCGATGGCGGGGAGGAGCCCCGCGCCCTCGATCGGCGCATCGGTGCCGGGCCGCGCATAGCGGGCAACCGGCACGAAAACCCCCAGAAGCGACCGCGGCAGGCGGAACTCGACCGGATCGCCCACGGCGCCGCCGCTTGGGCTGCCGACCAGGGCCGCGCCGGGCAGGGCGGCAAGGGCCGCGGCACAGATCTCGGCGGTCGAGGCGGTGCCCGCGTCGATCAGCAGCCGCAGCCCGGAGGGCTGGGGCGTGGCCGTGGGCGTAAGGATCAGATCCTGGAACCGCCCGAGCTCTCCGCCATAGGGGGCGGGATGGGCATGGCGCATCCAGACCAGCGGCGCACCGGTCAGCCTTGTTGCCAGCATGCGGGCCTGTTCGTCGCGCCCGCCCCCATTGCCGCGCAGGTCGATTGCCAGCCGGTCGCACCCCTCAAGCCCGCCAAGGGCGGCGTCAAGCTGGCGCGCCATCTCGGCATCGCTGATCTGACCCGTCCGGTCGCGGCAGGCAAAGCTGCGCACCGTGATCAGCCCGGTCCGGTCGCCAATCCGCCGGGCGCGCACCGCAGGCGGCGGCGGGGCGGCGGGGGCCTGCGTGCGCCACTCGGGCGCAAGCGTCAGATCGTGCCCCCGCGCATCGGTCAGGGTCAGGCATCGGGGCAGGGGGGGCTCGCCCGGCAGGCAGTCGCGGTGCGAGAGGCTTTGCAGGGCAAAGAGGTGCCTCTGCCGGGGCGTCGAGCCGGGGCGCAGCCGGAGGGATGCCAGGACCTTTTCGGCCGGAACGCCGTCGATGGCGGTCAGGAGATCGCCGACCGAGGCCGCCCGATAGGCCGAAATCGCAGGATCGGCCCAGAGAAGCGCCGGGCCTTCGGGCGTGGGCGCGAAGGCCAGCCCCGACTGCCAGCCGGTCTCTGCCCCCATCACGCTGGGTGCCAGTCTCAGGTGACAATCGCCCAGCGCCCAAAGCCCGCCGCGAAGCGCCCGCGCCCCGGCCCAGAGATCGCCCGCAGGCTCGACCGCGCGCAACGCCGAAAATACGGCTCCCGGATCGGTGCCGTCAAGTTCGGCATGACGCGCCCGACCGGCCCACCAGAGCGCGACCGCCCCTTCGAGAAAGTCCAGATCGGCCAGCCAGTCGGATCGCTGATAGGACACGTTCGGCCCCTCCTGCCCGAACGGCGTTTGCTTGATGATGCGGCGCCCGGCCGATCCGGTCCAGCCGAAATGCTGTAACCCTCCTTTCGGTGCCGCCGGGGGGGCGGCGAGTGCGAAAGGGGTCCCGCGGTTGACAGGGCGGGATCGGGGCGCGCCACTTGATCCGACTGGCCGGCGGTATCGAGGCGGACAGACCGCGCGCCCCGACCCTGCGAGCAGAGGGCCGACGATGCTGCCCCGTGCCTCTTCCTTGCCGCTGCCCTTGCGCTTGCGCCCCTCACGCCACCTGCTGCCGCGCTTGACACTTGCGAGGCGCCGCCGGACCGAGGCCTTCCGGTCCCTGGCGGCGCGCACGATTTTCGAGGCGATGGCCTACCGGGGCAGCGACGCTGCCCGCGCTGAACTGACCCAGATCGCGCTGATCTTCGAGCCCGAAGACGATGCCGACGCCCTGGCCGAGGCAATTGGGGGCATGGTCTCGTCGGTGCATGGGCGGGACAGTCCGGCGTCGGCCTCGGCGTTCCACGCGTTCTTTGCCGATATCGCGCTGCTGGACGGCCGGGGCCGAGACCGTCGAGATGGTGCCGGGCGCGGTGTTGCGCGCAGAGCCGCCGCCTTTTGCCGGGCGGGCCGGATGGCCGCCCGGGCCGAGCGCGACCACCAGCGGGCCGAAGAGGCCGCCCGCGCCCGGGCGTCCGCGCAGCCCCGAGCGGGGCGTTTCGGGCCCAGAAGGTCACGGCGCGCTGTTTCGTTCTGGAATCTTACGGGTCGACCAGGGCCGATTTCGAGTTCTGCAATGCCGGCGCGCGCCAACCCGGCCATGAGGCGGCCATCGTCCGGTTCGAAATGCCTACCGCCTGGCCGAAGCCCGAAACCGCGCATGTCACCGAGACCGGGGCCTCTTCTGCGTCGGGCCGGACGGGAGGATGCGGCTGATGGTTCCCGACGAGGGGCCCGCTGCCTGCACTCTGCCGGGCGGGCGGACGCTGACCTGTCAGGGCGTGGTGGCGACCGTCGCCAATCCCGACGCCTTCACCTGCTCGCCTGGCTAGGGCCCCGGGTCCGACGCAACGGCCTCAGAAATCGAGATTGGCGACGCTCAGCGCGTTCTGCTGGATGAAGTCGCGGCGCGGCTCGACCACGTCGCCCATCAGCTTGGTGAAGATGTCGTCGGCCTCGGCCACATCCTCGACCCGCACCTGCAGAAGCGTCCGCGCCTCGGGGTCGAGCGTGGTTTCCCAAAGTTGTTCGGGGTTCATCTCGCCCAGACCCTTGTAGCGTTGCAGCGAGAGGCCCTTTTCACCCTCGCTGAGGATCGCCTGCAACAGTTCGGAAGGCGCATGGATCGGCTGGTCGCGGTCCTTGCGCACGAGCTTGGCGGGACGTTCGTAGACCTCCTGCAGCTTGGCGGTGAAGGTCCCGAGCCGCGCGGCTTCGGCCGAGCGCAGCACCGCACCGTCCAGCACCCGCACCTCTTCGACGCCGCGGACGACGCGCGAGAAGCGCAGGCCCTTGTCCTGGGTCGGACGCCCCTGCCAGCCGCGTTCGTATTCCAGCGCGATCAGGTCGAGCCGCCGGGCCACCGCCTCGGCCGTGCCCTGCAGGTCGGCGTCGATCTGCCCGGGCCGGAAGGCCCCGGCGATGGCGGCCTGTTCGAGGATATGCGCGGGGTAATGGGTCGGGAAGGCCTGCAGGATGCGGCGGACCTGGCGGGCCTCTTCGATGACCCGGGCCAGATCGTTGCCGATCAGGTGCTGGCCGTCGCCCAGCTGCAGCACCGCGCCGTCGATGCCCATCTCGACCAGATAATCCTCAAGCGCGGCCTGATCCTTCAGATAGACCTCGGACTTGCCGCGGGCGACCTTGTAAAGCGGCGGCTGTGCGATGTAGAGGAAGCCCCCCTCGATCACCTTCGGCATCTGCCGGAAGAAGAAGGTGAGCAAGAGCGTCCGGATATGCGCGCCGTCGACATCGGCATCGGTCATGATGACGATCTTGTGGTAGCGCAGCTTCGAGATGTCGAACTCGTCCCGCCCGATGCCGGTGCCGAGCGCGGTGATCAGCGTACCGATCTCCTGGCTGGACAGCATCCGGTCGAAGCGGGCGCGTTCGACGTTGAGGATCTTGCCCCGGAGCGGCAGAACCGCCTGATTGGCCCGGGCCCGGCCCTGCTTGGCCGAGCCGCCGGCGCTGTCGCCCTCGACGAGGAAGATTTCGGATTTGGACGGATCGCGTTCCTGGCAATCGGCCAGCTTGCCCGGAAGCGAGGCCACGTCCATCGCCGTCTTGCGCCGGGTCAGTTCGCGCGCCTTGCGTGCCGCCTCGCGGGCCAGCGCCGCCTCGACGATCTTGCCGACGATGTTGCGAGCCTCTTGCGGGTGTTCCTCGAACCATTCGGCGAGCTTTTCGTTCACCAGGCTCTCGACCGCGGGGCGGACCTCGGAACTGACCAGCTTGTCCTTGGTCTGGCTGGAAAATTTCGGATCTGGCACCTTGACCGACAAGACGCAGGTCAGTCCCTCGCGGGCATCGTCGCCGGTAAAGTTGACCTTCTCGCGCTTGGCGATGCCGCTCGACATGGCGTAGTTGTTGATGCTGCGGGTCAGCGCCCCGCGGAAGCCCGCCATATGGGTGCCGCCGTCGCGCTGCGGGATGTTGTTGGTGAAGGGCAGGACGGTCTCGTGATAACTGTCGTTCCACCACATCGCGACCTCGACCGCGATCCCGTCGCGTTCGCCGGTCATGAAGATCGGATCGGGCACCAGCGCGGTCTTGTGGCGGTCGAGATAGCGGACGAATTCGCGCACGCCGCCTTCGTAGAACAGCTCGGACCGCAGCGGCTCGGCGCCGCGTTCGTCTTCCAGCACGATGCGGACGCCGGAATTGAGGAAGGCCAGTTCGCGCAGCCGGTTTTCCAGCGTCTTGAACGAATAGTCGAGATTCGAGAAGGTCGAGGTCGAGGCCAGAAACCGGACCTCGGTGCCGGTGCGCCCGTCCGAGGGACCGACGACGCGCAGATGCTCGGCGGTATCGCCATGCTCGAACCGCGCGTAATGTTCGTGGCCTTCGCGCCAGATCCGCAGTTCCAGCCAGTCCGAAAGCGCGTTCACGACCGACACGCCGACGCCATGCAGCCCGCCCGAGACCTTGTAGGAGTTCTGGTCGAATTTGCCCCCGGCATGCAGCTGGGTCATGATGACCTCGGCCGCCGAGACGCCCTCTTCCTCGTGGATGCCGACCGGAATGCCCCGGCCGTTATCGCTGACCGAGACGCTGGAATCGGCGTGAATCTTCACGGTCACCGCGTCGGCATGGCCGGCCAGAGCCTCGTCGATGCCGTTGTCGACGACCTCATAGACCATGTGGTGCAGACCCGAGCCGTCGTCGGTGTCGCCGATATACATCCCGGGCCGTTTGCGTACCGCCTCCAGGCCCTTGAGAACCTTGATGGAATCGGCGCCATATTCTTCGGCAACCCGTGCGTTTTCGGCCATGTGCTGGATCCTCTGTTCGTCGCCGATCTTATACGGGGTCGTGGTGGGATTGTCACGCAAGAGCCACAATATTTGGTATCAGGCGAAAGGAATGACCAGCCCCACCGCAATCAGCATGCCGCCCGCGATCCGGTTGACCCGCCGCAGCGTCCGGGGCTCGTCCAGTAGCCGCCGCGCGCGGTCGATGAACAGCGCAAGCGTCAGGTTGCCCAGAAACGGCACCAGCACCGAGATCGCCACGATGGCGGCAATGTCGGGACCCTGCAGGCGGTCGATATCGAAGAAGCCCGGCAGGACGCCCATGTAGAACAGGATCGCCTTTGGGTTGCCGAGGATCGCGGCCATCCCCGCCAGGAATCCTGCGATCCGGCCTGGCCGGGTCAGGCGGCTGTCAGCAACGATTCCGCGCCCGGCCTGCAGGATCAGCATGAGCCCCATGGTCAGGAACAGCGCCGAGGCCAGAAGCCGCAGGATCGCCAGCAGTCCTCCGAAGGCCGACACCGCCCAGCCCAGCCCGAAGATGGCAAGCGGCGGCCAGAGTGCGTCGCCCACCATCACGCCTGCCGCCAGTGGCCAGGCGGCGGCGAACCCGCCCGACAGCGCCCGCGCGGTCAGCGCCAGCCAGACCGGCCCCGGCGTCAGAAAGAGGATCAGCACCGCGCCCGCGTATAGCGTCAGGTCGGCGGCGCTGGCTGTCATGATGCGGGCGGGGAGGGGGGCACGGTCAGCCGTCCCTCGGCGTCGAGCGGCCAGAACGGGTTATGCGCCAGCTCCCAGACATGCCCGTCGGGATCGGTGAAATAACCCGAATAGCCGCCCCAGAACACCTCTCGGGGCGATTTCAGCGGCTGGGCCCCGGCCGACAGCGCGGCCTCCCAGGCCAAGTCGACCCCGGCGCGGTTGGGAAAGTTCTGCGCCAGCGTCATCGCCCCGGTGCCCAGCTCCGCCTCGGGGCGCCCCTGATCGGCAGCCAGCGCCGCCCGTCCGAAAAGCCCCAGTGCCATTCCATGGAGCTGAAAGACCACGATCCCCGCTTCGGCCTCGGCGGGCCGCCACCCGAGCGCCTCGTAGAACGCGCGGGCGCGGTCAAGATCGTCCACGCCCAGCGTGATCAGGGTGACGCGCTGCGGGGTCACGGGCTGTCCCTCCTCTCGATCCGGCTGGTGCCGCCGGTTTCGGCCACCTCAAGATACTGCGCCCGGCCCCCCAGGTCGGAAAAAAGCTCCGCCCCGGTGCCGGTCATCCAGGCCTGAGCCCCCAGGGCGCAGATTTCGTCGAACAGCGCGGCCCGCCGACCGGCATCCAGATGCGCCGCCACCTCGTCCAGCAGCAAAAGCGGCGGTGCCCCGAAATCCTGCGCCAGCGCCCGCGCATTGGCAAGGATCAGCGCGATCAGCAACGCCTTCTGTTCGCCCGTCGAACAGTGCCGCGCCGCGACCCCTTTGGTGGTGAAGACCGCCTCGAGATCGGCGCGGTGCGGCCCGGCCAGCGTCCGCCCCGCCGCCATGTCGCGGCCCCGACCCGCGGCCAGCGCCCCGGCCAGGGATTCGGGGTCTTCGGGGTCGGCGCCCTCGGGACCCGCCAGTGCCAGCGCCGCGGCGGGAAAGGCGGTTTCGGCCTCGGCCTGCGCGGCGTCGAGCCGGGCCAGCGCCGCCCGCCGGTTGGCGCCCAGCACCGCCCCGGCCTCGGCCATCTGCGCCTCGAGCGCGCCGAACCAGTGGGGGTCGCGCACCTCGTCCTTCAGCAGGCGGTTGCGCTCGCGCATCGCCTTTTCATAAGCCAGCGCCGCCTCGGCATGACCGGGTTCGAAGCTTAGCGCGATCCGGTCCAGAAACCGCCGCCGCCCCTCGGCCCCCTCGATCCAGAGCCGGTCCATCGACGGCACCAGCCACAAGATTCGCGCGATCCGCGCCAGGGCCACCTGCGCGGCCGCCTTGCCGTCAAGCCGTACCTGCCGCGTGCCGCCCGGCTCGGCCCAGGTCTCGATCTCGTGAACCGCCACCGGTCCGGCCAGCACCGCCCCGACCTTCCAGCCAAGCTGCCCCGGTGCCCGTGCCAGATCCTCGGCCCCGGCCCGGCGCAGGCCCCGGCCGGGCGACATCAGCGATACTGCTTCCAGAAGATTGGTCTTGCCCGCCCCGTTCGCGCCAAAGACGGCGATCGGCCGCCCGTCAAGCGCCAGACGCGTCCGCTCATGCGAGCGGAACTGCGAAAGGGTCAGCTCTGTCAGCGAGAGCCCGGGCACGGCTTGCCCTTCTTGTTGGCGAAAATACCCGCGCCGCAGGCCGCCCGGCATCTGCCGGGCTCCGCTTCGCTCACCGGGTCTCAGACCCGCATCGGCATAACGACATAGACCGCCGAGGCATCGTCGCCCTCGCGCATCAGGGTCGGATCGCCGGACGAGTTGAACAGGAAGACCGCATTCTCGCGATCGACCTGACCGGCAATTTCCAGCAGGTATTTCGCGTTGAACCCGATCTCGAGCCGCTCGTCGCCATAGGCCACGGCCAGCTCTTCCTCGGCGGCGCCGCTGTCGGGCGAGGTGACCGACAGCGTCAGCCGGTCTTCTTCCAGCGCCAGCTTGACCGCGCGCGAGCGTTCGGAACTGACCGTCGCCACCCGGTCGACCGCCTGGGCGAATTCGGCCGCGTCGACCTCGAGCCGCCGGGCATTGTTCATCGGGATCACCCGCGAGTAATCCGGGAAGGTGCCGTCGATGACCTTCGAGGTCAGGGTAATTTCGGGCGTGGCAAAGCGCACCTTGGTTTCGCTGACCGAGACCGCGATGTCGATGTCGTCATCGTCCAGAAGCTTGCGCAACTCGCCCACGGTCTTGCGCGGGACGATCACGCCGGGCATGGTCTCGGCGCCCGCGGGCAGGGCAGCGTCGATCCGCGCGAGCCTGTGGCCGTCGGTTGCGACGCAGCGCAGCACCTGCCCGTCCTCGCCGGTCGCCACATGCATGTAGACGCCGTTCAGGTAATAGCGGGTCTCTTCGGTCGAGATCGCGAATTTCGACTTGTCGAACAGCCGGCGCAGCACCGGCGCCTTGGCGGTGAAGTTCGAGCTGTATTCCGACGAGGCCATCACCGGGAAATCCTCGCGCGGCAGCGTCGCCAGATTGAAATGGGACTTGCCGGCATTGACCGTCAGCCGCCCCGAGGCGCCGTCATCCGACAGCTCGACCAGCGCGCCATCGGGCAACTTGCGGACGATTTCGTGCAGCGTGACCGCAGGCACGGTGGTCGCGCCCGCGCGTTCGACCGTCGCCGGGGCCTTGTCCACGACCTCGATATCGAGATCGGTGGCGCGGAAGCTGACGCTTGCCCCCTCGGCTTCGATCAGGACGTTGGCGAGGATCGGAATGGTGTTGCGCCGCTCGACCACCGACTGCGCCTGGCCCACCGCCTTGAGAAGTGTGCCGCGTTCGATGCTGAATTTCATGCCCCTCGCTCCTCTTGCGCCCGGGAGGCGAACCCTAACGGTTTCGCCCCCCCGCTCAAGCGTTTTGTTGGACTGTCCGAGACTTTCACAAGGGCGTCAAGGGGCGCCCTGGGCCGGGGCCGATCAGGCCTCCAGCATGCGGCGCAAAAGCTCCAGATCCTCTTCGATCTGGCTGTCCTTTCCGCGCAGCTCCTCGATGCGCTTGACCGCATGCATGACCGTGGTGTGGTCGCGCCCGCCAAAGCGGCGCCCGATTTCAGGCAGGCTGCGCTGGGTCAGCTGCTTGGAGAGATACATCGCGATCTGGCGCGGACGGGCGATGGTGCGGTGCCGCTTGGGGCCGACCATGTCGCTGAGCCGCATGTTGTAATGCTCGCTGACCTTGCGCTGGATCTCCTCGATGGTGACCTTGCGGTCCGAGGCGCGCAGGATGTCGGCCAGGCAATCCTGGGCCAGATCCAGCGTGATCTCCTTGCCGACCAGCGAGGCAAAGGCGAAAAGCCGGGTCAGCGCGCCTTCCAGCACACGGACATTGGTGGTGATCCGGTGGGCGAGAAATTCCAGCACGCCGCCCGCGATCACCAGACCCGGATATTGCATCCGGTACAGCTCGACCTTCTGCTGCAGGATGCCCAGCCGCAATTCATAGTCGGTCGGGTGCAGGTCCACGACCAGCCCGCATTGCAGGCGGCTGCGGATCCGGTCCTCCAGGTCCTTGATCTCGCCCGGCGCGCGGTCGGCGGAAATCACGATCTGCTTGTTCTGGTCCACCAGCGCGTTGAAGGTGTGGAAGAATTCCTCCTGCGTGCTGTCCTTGCCGGCGATGAACTGCACGTCGTCCACCATCAGCACGTCGACCGAACGGAACAGCGACTTGAAGCCCATCATGTCGCGTTCGCGCAGCGCCTGCACGAAGCGGTACATGAACTGTTCGGCCGACAGATAGACCACCTTCTTTTCCGGCGCCCGGTGCAGCAGATCCCAGGCGATGGCATGCATCAGGTGGGTCTTGCCCAGACCCACGCCGCCGTAAAGGAACAGCGGGTTGAACGCGACCGGACCGCCCTCGGCCACGCGGCGCGCGGCGGCATGGGCCAACTCGTTCGGCTTGCCGGTGACGAAGCTGTCGAAGGTGAAGCGCGCGTCCAGCGGCGCGCCCGGCATGTCGTCCTCGTCGCGCCGCTCGGCCGCGGCGGCGCGGCGCGGTTGCGCCGCTGGGGCGGGCTCTGCCGGTTTCTGGGCCGCGACCGCGAATTCCAGCCGGTCCACATCGACACCGCTGCGGGTCAGATGTTCGAGGATCTTGTCGCCGAAGTTACGGTTGACCCAGTCGCCGACAAAGCTGGTGGGGACACCGAACCGCGCCACCCCGTCTTCGAGGGCGCGGAATTCCAAGGGAGCGATCCAGGTTACGAAGTTGTTCTTGCCGATCGATTTCTCCAGATCATCTCGAATGCGTCCCCAGGTGTCGTCTGTCATCTTCTCTTGCCCGCTCTTAGCCGATCCCGCAAAACCGGACAGCCCGAGAGACGCTCCGTCATGGAGCGGCCGTCGGAACCCCGGTGCGCATCGAAACGGGAGAAGACCCTTTCGGCAAAAGCGACACTTCCATTGCCGGGCTCCGCCATCGCGGCACCCGGGTGTCCCCAAGTCGCTTTGCCTCTCACGGTCCTTTGGACATGACACAAAACCCTACGGACAGAGCCAGGCTCCGTCAGGCTCGCAGCAGCGTTCGGTCAGAGCGCATCCCCTGAATATACGCCCTGTCCGGCAAGCCCCCCTCGATCGTCTCTCATGCCGGCTCTGGCCGGATAAAAAGCAGATCGTGGCGCGGGTCTTTCCGCGTCATGCCCCCCCAAGTCGATGTGAATCGCCTAGAGACGGTAGACCGGGGGTCGTGAGGGGTGCAACAGAACTTCGGCCTTGACGGCGAGCATGCGCGGAACGAATCCAGAGCGTGTTGCCGCAGGCCCATAGAGGCCGGGGAGGGAGCCCAAATAGCGAAGGGCGCAGCCTTGCGACCGCGCCCTTCGGAGCCCTTGTTTTTATGGCGGAATCAGCCCCGGATCAGGCGTTCAGCGCCTTCACCCGCGAGGCCAGTCGCGACATTTTCCGGGCCGCCGTGTTCTTGTGAACGACGCCCTTCGTGACGCCGCGCATCAGCTCGGGTTGGGCCTGACGAAGGGCGGCCGCAGCGGCATCCTGATCGCCCGAGGCGATGGCCTCTTCGACCTTCCGCAGGAAAGTGCGGATGCGCGAGCGACGCGCCTTGTTCACGGCATAGCGGCGCTCGTTCTGGCGGGCGCGCTTCTTGGCTTGGGGCGAATTGGCCATGTGGTCCTTTTCCCTTTTCCGGGTCTCGTGGTCAAAATCTCTCGCGCAACGAGTCCCCGGCCGGGTTTCGATGCCACCGGCTGATTCCGGCCAAAGCGGGCCTCACACGCATGTAAGGCGCGGCTTATAGTCGGGCTTGCCGGAAAAGGAAACCGGAAAATGCGCAGGCCCGGGGCCGCGCGTCACTTGTCGCGGAACTGGGGCTCGCGCTTCTCGACGAAGGCCTGCATGCCCTCGGCCCGGTCCTCGGTCGCGAACATCATGTGGAACATCCGCCGCTCGAACAGCAGCCCCTCGCGGAGCGTCGTCTCGAAGCTGCGGTTGACGCATTCCTTGACCGCCATCGTGGTCAGCGCCGATTTCTCGGCGATCTTCTGCGCCGCGGCCATCGCCTCTTCGATCAGCTTCTTGGCAGGGACGACGCGGCTGACGAGCCCCGCGCGCTCGGCCTCTTCGGCATCCATGAAGCGGCCCGTGAGGTGCATGTCCATCGCCTTCGACTTGCCGACGGCGCGGGTCAGGCGCTGGGTGCCGCCGATCCCGGCAACAACGCCGAGGTTAATCTCTGGCTGTCCGAATTTAGCGGTGTCGGCGGCAATGATGAAGTCGCACAGCATCGCCAGTTCGCAGCCGCCGCCCAGAGCATAGCCCGCCACGGCCGCGATGATCGGCTTGCGGCAGGCCAGCAGGCGTTCCGTCTCGGGGGTGAAGAGGTCGCCCGCGAAGACGTCGACGAAGCTCTTCTCGCTCATCTCCCGGACGTCGGCACCGGCGGCGAAGGCCTTCTCGGACCCCGTCAGGACGATGCAGCGGACCTTTTCATTGGCATTGGCCTCGCTTACCGCGTCGGCCAGCTCGCCCATCAGCTCGCCGTTCAGCGCGTTCAGCGCCTCGGGCCGGTTCAGGCGGACCAGTGCTACGTGGTCCTCGATCTCGACGATCAGCGTCTTGTAAGCCATGGACTGTCGGCCTCCGTTCGGTTCGAGCCCGAGTCCTTAACAGTCTCGGGCCTGCGATCAAGCTATCTTTGGCATTGCGGACAGTAGAATGTCGACCGCCCCGACTGGACGACTCGGCGGATGGTGCCGGGGCATCCGGGGGTAGGGCAGGGCTTGCCCTCGCGTCCGTAGACGCGGAAATTGTGCTGGAAGTAGCCCAGTTCGCCATCGGCCTGGCGATAGTCCCGAAGGCTCGAGCCACCCGCCTCGATGGCTTCGGCCAGAACCGTCCGGATCGCCGGAACAAGGATCGCCAGCCGGGCTGCGGCAATTCGGCCCGCCTGACGCAAGGGCAAAATCCCGGCCCGGTGCAGCGCCTCGCAGACATAGATATTGCCAAGCCCCGCGACCACACGCTGATCGAGCAGCGCAGCCTTGATCGGCGTTTGCCGCCCGCCGAGCCGCCCGATCAGGTAAAGCTCATGAAAGCCGTTGCCCAGCGGTTCGGGGCCAAGTCCGGCCAGCAGCCGGTGACAATCCAGCGCGGTGGTGGCGGTCAAATCCATGGCGCCGAAGCGGCGGGGGTCGTTGAAGGTGATCCGTGCGCCGCCCTCGATCTCGAACACGACATGATCGTGCTTCTGCGGCGCCGGATGGTCATGGACAAAGTGGCCCAGCGTGACCCCCGAGACCAGGATCCGGCCCGACATGCCCAGATGCACGATCAGCGTCTCGCCGGTCGAAAGCTCGGCAAGCAGGTATTTCGAGCGCCGCCCGAGCCGCAGCACCCGTGCCCCGGTCAGCCGCTCGGCCATGCGCTCGGGCAGGGGCCAGCGCAGGTCGGGGCGGTTGAGATGCGTCGCGAGGATGGTGCGACCTTCCAGCACGGGGACCAGGCCGCGACGCACTGTCTCTACCTCTGGCAATTCCGGCATCGGACCTTCACTTCATGGCAGAACGGATTGTAGTCCCCGCAGAGCGCCCTATAAGAAGGGCCGGACAAATGAACGGCAAGGCCCCATGACCGAGAGTGCCCAGAAAACCACCCATTTCGGGTTCCAGACCGTCGCCGAAGAAGAGAAGGCGGGGCTCGTGCACGGGGTCTTCACCCGCGTCGCCTCGCGCTACGACCTGATGAACGACCTGATGTCGGGCGGCATCCACCGGGTCTGGAAGGACGCGATGATGGACTGGCTCGCGCCGCAGCCGCATCAGCGGCTTCTGGACGTGGCGGGCGGCACCGGCGACATCGCGTTCCGGTTCCTCGGCCGCGCGCCCGGCGCGACGGCGGTAGTCTGCGACATGACGGAATCGATGCTGGTCGAGGGCCGCAAGCGGGCCGAGGCCGACAACCTCGCCGCCAGTCTCGACTGGGTGGTGGGCGACGGCATGGCGCTGCCCTTCGCCGATAACAGCTTCGATGTCTTCACCAATTCCTTCGGCACGCGGAACATCACCCGCATTCAGGATGCGCTGAACGAGGCCTACCGGGTGCTGAAACCCGGCGGGCGGATGATGATCCTCGAGTTCAGCCAGATGCCGAACCCGCTGCTGCAATGGGCCTATGACCGGTATTCGTTCAACGTGATCCCGCCGCTGGGCCAGTTCGTGGTCAATGACCGCGACAGCTATCAGTACCTGGTGGAATCGATCCGCAAGTTCCCCGATCAGGAAACCTTCGCCGGGATGATCCGGACCGCCGGGTTCGAGCAGGTGAGCTACCGCAACCTGTCGATGGGCATCGCGGCGCTGCATTCGGGCTGGAAGATCTAGGTGCGCGGGCCTCACAACATCTGGCGGCTGGTGCAGACACTGGCCACCATGGAGCGCACCGGTGCGAACCGCTTTGTGCTGGAACAACTGGGCGCGCCCGCCAGTGTCCGCGCCGCGGCGCGGGTCATGGGCTGGCCGTTCAAGGTGCTGGGCGAGAAGGGCGATCCGGCGCTGCCGCCCGCGACCCGGGCGATCACCGCGCTGGGCCCGGCCTATATCAAGTTCGGCCAGATCCTCTCGACCCGGCCGGATGTGGTGGGCGACGAACTGGCGGTGCAGCTTCGGGTCCTGCAGGACAAGCTGCCGCCCTTCCCGACAGAGATCGCCAAGGAAACCATCGCCCAAGAGTTGGGCCAGCCTGCCGACGAGCTGTTCTCGGAATTCTCCGAGCCGATCGCTGCCGCGTCTATCGCCCAGGTGCACCGGGCGCGGATCGCCCGGACCGGCGAGCTGGTGGCGGTCAAGGTGCTGCGGCCCGGGGTCGAGCGTAACTTCCGCAAGGATATCGACGCCTTCTATTTCGCCGCCTCGACCATCGAACTGTTGGCGCCGTTCTCGCGTCGGCTGCGCCCGACCGATGTGATCGCCCATTTCGACGGGGTGGTGACGGGCGAGCTGGACCTGCGGATCGAGACTGCCCAGGCGGCCGAATTCGCCGCCAATACCGAGAACGACAAGGGCTTTACCGTGCCCCGGGTGATCTGGCCGCTGTCCTCGAAGCGGGTCATGACCATGTCCTGGTGCGAGGGCGTGCCGATCGGCGACAACGCCGCTCTGGACGCTGCGGGTCATGACCGCCGAGTGATTGGGGAGCGCGTGCTGTCGATGTTCCTGCGCCATGCGCTGCGCGACGGCTATTTCCATGCCGACATGCACCAGGGCAACATGAAGGTCGGTGCGAACGGCGACATCCAGTGCTTCGATTTCGGCATCATGGGCCGGATCGACGAATATACCCGCCGGGTCTATGCCGAGATCCTGTACGGGTTCATCCGCCGCGATTACCGCCGGGTGGCCGAGGTGCATTTCGAGGCGGGCTACGTGCCCGCCGACCGCGAGATCGACGAATTCGCCCAGGCCCTGCGGTCGGTCGGCGAGCCGATCTTCGGCATGGACGCGACCCATATCTCGATGGCGAAGCTCCTGGCCTATCTGTTCGAGGTGACCGAGCGGTTCGGCATGGCGACCCGGACCGAGCTGATCCTGTTGCAGCGGACCATGGTCGTGGTCGAGGGCGTGGCGCGCTCGCTCAACCCGTCGATCAACATCTGGGAAGTCGCCCGGCCGATCGTCGAGGAATACATCAAGGAGAACATCGGGCCAAAGGCGGTGGTCCGCGATCTCAGCCGCACCGTGCGGGTGTTGTCGCGCTTCGGGCCTCGGCTGCCGGAACTGGCCGAAGCCGCGCTGATCCGCCAGTCGCAGTCCGAGGCTGCGCGACCGCCGCGTCCCTGGCTGCAGCCACTGCTATGGATGGGCGCCGGCGCCGCGCTGACCTGGATCGGCGCCGGATTGGCCCTGCTGCTGCTGTCCTGAAACCCGTCAGGCGGCCCGTGAGGGCCGCCTTCGCGGCGATCAGACCGGATCGCGCAGTGCCGAAACCTCCGACGCCTTGACGATGGTGCCGCTGTCGAAGACGATGCTGATCTCACCCTCGTTGGTGCGGACTTCCGCGATCTGGGCATAGATCCGGGCCTGGGCCTCTGACAGTTTGCTGCCATCCTCGGCATAGCTTTCCACGATGAAATCGTAGAGCCCTGCCTCGTGGTCCTCGCCGCCGGACCAGAGTATGGTCTTGGTGTCGGGGGGGATGGGCTCGGACTGCACGATGGCGCCGGTGTCATCGCGCACCACAAGCTTGGCAGTCGAAGCGTCCTTGTCGATCTCCGGGAAAACCGTGACGGGCGTCACTCCGTCATAGTTCGCGGGAACAGCGGCCTGGCCTTCCATTCCGACCCAGGATCCGTATTGGGACAGGCCACCGCCGCCCAGATTGGCCGAGAGGGCCTTGAGCAATTCGTTGGTCTGCACCTGCTGTTCGACCCCCGAGAAGGTCGCGATCTGCAGCGCATAATCCGACGATTCCATCGGGTTCAGAGGGTCCTGATTCTCGAGTTGCGTGGTCAGCATGCGCAGGAAGGTTTCGAAGTCGCTGCTGATCATCGTCTTCGAGTTGCCGCTGGTCGAAGCGGAGGACGAGTTCGTGGCGGCGCTGGCGGCGGAGGAGACGCTGTCAACCATGGTAAATTCCCTTCAAAGACGAAGATCGAGGCCACCGCCCGACGTGCGGGCAGAGGTACTGTTCGTGGCAAGCGGGCCCGTGTCGGCCCCGTCTTCACCCGGCGTGAGCCCGGCGGCGGCAAAACCGCGCGCCTGGCCCTGATTGCTGCGCTGCTGCCCGGCGAAATCGAGGACGACCTCGCCATAGCCCAGATCCCGCATCGCGCTGGCCAGCATGTCGCCATGGCGCCGCATCAGGTCGAGCGTATCGCCGCGATCGGCCAGAATGCTGACCGTGATGCCGTGATCGCTTGGGGTCAGGGTCAACCGCACGCGGCCAAGCTCTTCCGGGCTGAGCGTCAGATGGACCGACCCGTCCGCAGCGCGGTGAAGCGATTCGGCCATCTGGCGCATCGCCGTGCGCGGCGCATCGGCCAGTTGGGGAGAAGCCGACGCAGAGCGTGCGGCCTCGGAAGACCGCGCCTGGTCGGATCCGGCGCGATCTGACAGGCCGCCTTCGGTCGCCGCAGCCGGATCGGCGCGGCCACCGTCGGCGACCGCCGACCCATCGGACCCGGCGCCCGCCAATTGGGGGGCGGCCGCGCCATCCGCCTGCGCCAGCGCCGCCGGAGCGGAGGCCGTCTGCGGTCCCGTGGCAGGGGCCGCGGCCTCCTGCCGGAGCGAGTCGCGGCCCCGATGCTCGCCGCGCCCCTCCGACCTGCCGCCAGAGGCCGATGCCGCACTGGCCTGAGCCGCACTGGCCTGCAGGGTGTCGCGGGGCGTCTGGGCGGCGGGATCGACGGTCGCCTGGGTCTGTTGCTGCGTTGCCGAAGCTTTCGCTTGTGAGGGCTCGGGCGACGGGGCCGATGCGGTTTCGGTTCCCTTGCCGGTTCGGAGTTCGGTCTTCTGGCTTTCTACGTGCGAATCGGCCGCCGAGGCCGATTGCGCCTGGACACCTTCCGCCGGGGATTGCGGTGCGCCTTGATCGGTCGCCGTTGGCTGCGGTTGGGTGGTCGCCCTGATCGCAGCCTGTGCGGCGGTGTCGACGGAAGCGGCGTCGCCAGCCTGCGGGTCTTTGGCATCAGGGACGATGGTCCCAGGCACGGCGGGCGCCGTTGCGGTCTCTGCTGCGGTTTTGGGGAGGGTCGTCGCCGACGGGAGCGTCGCATTTTCCGTGAGCGTGCCTCCCGGGGCGGGGGCCGTCGTAGGCGTTCGTCCCGCAGGGTCGGAGGGGAGGACGGTTTCGGCCGTGGCCGCGCGCGCCGTTTCGACGGCTCCCACCGGAGTCGGCCGGGCTGCGGGTTCGGCCGCCGCGACATCCGGTGTGGCGGCAGCCGACGGCGGCACGGCCAAGGGGGGCGGAACCGAGGGCGCAAGGTCCAGGGATGCAAGCTGCGCCGCGTCCTCGGACGCCGCCGGGCCGTCGCTGGCGGTGCCCGCCTCAGCTTCGGATCCGGGCGCTTCTTTGCCTTCGACCTCGGTCACCGGCGCTTTGGCGGTCTCTGCCGGGCCGGTCTTGGCCGACGCGGCATCTTCGGGGGCCGGGGGGGGGCCGTCGCGTCGCGGCGGGGCCTCGGACGCCTTGTCCCTGGCCTTGGCGCGAGCGGGCGGCTCGGTCCGGTCCGGGGGCGTCGACTCGTCGAAGACCGAGCGGAAATCCGAACCCTCCGTGTTGGAAGGCCGGGAACTGCCCGGTGCGTCGAATCGGGAAGGCCCGGAGGGGCCGAGCGTATCGAAGGGGAAAGGAACCTGCATGCGTATAGCCAGACTTCTGTCGGAGTTGGCCGCAGATTGGACCGGGATCGGTTACCGGTCCTTTACCGGATTCCCCCAATAACGGAAAAAACGACTCGCAGTTTAGGAGTTCCGCCATGCTGCCTCCCACCCTGCCTCCGACCGGCGCGACCGGCGCCACCGATCGCGAGGCCCGTCTGGCCCAACTCCGTGCCGCCGCCGAGAAGCTCGAGGCCCAGTTCCTGTCCGAGATGCTCGAATCGGCCGGTCTGGGCGACCTGTCCGGCGAATTGTCCAGCGGTGCGTTCAGTGGCGGCATCGGCGAATCCCAGTTCAACTCTTTCCTCCGCGACGCCCAGGCCACGGAAATGGCGCGCGCGGGGGGTATCGGCCTTGCCGAAAGCATCTTCGAATCACTCAAGGAGCGGATGGATGACCTCGATTGACACAATCGCCGACCTTCTCGAGCGCGAGTATCAGGCGCTCCGGGACAGCGACTTCACGGCGCTGCGCGCATTGACCGACGAGAAGGAACAACTGGTCGCCCGGTTACAGATGCCTTCCGAGGCCGACCGAGACGCGCTGGACCGGCTGCGCAGCAAGGCGCGGCGAAACGATCGCCTGCTGGCGGCGGTCGAGAAAGGGCTCGACTCCGCCCGCGCCTCGCTGAAGCGGCTGCGCGAACCGGCGGCGGCGCTGGACACCTACACGCAGCGCGGCGAGCGCACCCGTATCGGTGCCACCCCTTCGGCGCTCACGCGCCGCGCCTGAGCCCTATTTTAGCCAAATCCGACGATTACAACCTTCCCCAGTTAGTCGTCCCTTAACCCCGGACTGAAAGGTTCGGGGCGCACCCTGAGACGGGTGGCACGGCACGGGGAAACTCCGCAGCCGTATGGGTCAGAACGCCTTCAATTGCCGCTTATACGCGGCTTAACCCCTTGGGCGCAAAGCGCCTTGTACTTGGAAGGACCATACCCATGACCAGCATTCTGACGAACGCCAGCTCGATGGTTGCGCTGCAGACCCTTCGCAGCATCAACTCGAACCTCAATCAAACCCAGGCTCAGATCTCCACCGGCAAGGCGGTCGCGAGCGCCAAGGACAACTCGGCCGTCTGGGCCATCTCGAAAGTGATGGAATCGGACGTGTCGGGCTTCAGCGGCATCGCTGACAGCCTTGCCACCGGTCAGGCGATGGTCGGCGTGGCCCGGACCGCGACCGAATCGATCACCGATCTGCTGAGACAGGTCAAGGACAAGGTCGTGGCGGCTCAGGACCCCTCTGCCGATACCGCCAAGCTGCAGAACGAGGCTGACCAGCTGATCGGCCAGGTCGAATCGATCATCGGGGCTGCCCAGTTCAACGGGGTGAACCTGATCAAGAGCGGCGCTGCGAACGAGACTGTCCTGTCGTCTCTTGACCGTTCCGGAAACCGCGTGTCGGCCTCGACCATTGCCGTTGACGCCATCGACCTGTCGACCACGGCCGCCGCCGCGACCGGTGCGGTCGCCGCGGGCTCGACCAATGGGACTTCCTTTGTCGCCGGTGGCGCCAACGTGATCAGCGGCACAATTACGGATGGCAGCACTGCAAGCGTGGCCTTGTCTGGCCTTGACGTTGGCGATACCGTCACCGTCACGATCGACAACAAGAACTACAGCTATTCCGTGACCGCCGACGACGTGAATGGTTCCAACACGGCCTCGGATCTTGTGGCGGTCAAACTGGCCGACATGATCAACGCTGCTGGCGTTGGCAAGACTTTCGATGCGGCCGGAAACGTCACGAACTACGGGATCACGGGCGAGTACGACTCGGGCACCCCTGGCGACCTGGTCTTCAGCAACGGCAAGGGCGACGGCAGTGACATGGCCGTGACGGTTCGTGTCGAAGGTGCGGGCACCGGCGGTCTTGGGGCGCTGAACGGGTTCAGCATCACCGGCGCCACGGCCATTGCGGACGTCGAAACCATGATCAACGCTTCGATCGATGCTGCGGCGCAATTCGGTGCGATCGAGTCGCGTCTCGAAATCCAGTCGGAATTCGTCAAGAACCTGACCGACTCGCTGAAAACCGGTATCGGCGCTCTCGTCGACGCCGACATGGAGGAAGCTTCGGCCCGCCTCCAGGCGCTGCAGGTGCAGCAGCAGCTGGGCACCCAGGCGCTGTCGATTGCCAACCAGGGGCCGCAGAACCTTCTGTCGCTCTTCCGTTAAGGAGGGCTGGCCGGGGCCGAAGCGCCCCGGCCTTCTCCGCCTGAGAGCTGAAAGCTACGATAGGAATGGAAGGACAGAACGTGAATGCACTTCAGATGGCCCGAACGGCCTATTCTGCGCCGAACCAGAACAAGACCCGCAGCCCCCGCGCCACCGAGTACGCCGCCTTCGGCAGGGTCACAAGTCTGATCAAGCAAGCCCACGATTCGGGCAAACTCGCCTTTCCCGCGTTGGCTGCCGCGCTGCACCAAAACCGCAAGCTGTGGCGAATTCTCGCGGCAGACGTCGCAGACAAGGACAATGGACTTCCCACGGACCTGCGCGCCCGGATCTTCTATCTCTACGAATTCACTGATCACCATACCGGTGAGGTCTTGGCCGGTCGTGCAACGGCATTGCCTCTGATCGAGATCAATACGGCAATCATGCGCGGTCTCGCCGTCCGGGTGGAGGCCTCATCATGAGTGGCGGCCTCGTTCTTAAACTCGGTCCGAAAGAACGTGTTCTGGTGAATGGCGCGGTGATCGAAAATGGCGACCGGCGCACCCGGCTTTCGATCAAGACCCCGAATGCCAACATCTTGCGTCTGCGCGATGCGATCCACCCCGAAGAGGTCAACACTCCGGTCCGCCGCGTCTGCTATTTGGCCCAGCTGGTGCTCTCCGGCGACTCGACGCCGACCGAGGCGCGTCCGCAACTTCTGCGCGGGATCGAGCAACTGAGCCAGGCGTTGACCGATCCGGACAGCCGCGCGCAGCTTGCCGCGGCCACCGATGCAGTCCTGCAGGACCAGTACTACCAGGCGCTCAAGGCATTGCGCGGCCTCCTCCCGCGCGAAGAGCGTCTTCTTGCGGGGCTTCGGGACCAATGAGTTTCCAGCCGGTTCTCCCTCTGACGGGTTATGCCGGCTGGCGCTTCCTCGAACGCACGATGGAGCGCCAGCAGGATGCTTTCAACAAGAGCCCGACGACACAGAAGGAACTCGACTACTTTGCCAAGAACATCGGCAAGGTGACGTCGGCGGACGATCTGGTATCAGACTATCGTCTGCTGAAGGTCGCGTTGGGGGCCTTTGGTCTGCAGGATGAAATCGGCAACAAGTTTTTCATCAAGAAGGTCCTGACCGAGGGGGTCGACGCTGAGGGCGCTCTGGCCAACAAGCTGGCCGACAAGAGCTACTACAAGCTTGCCGAGGCCTTCAGGTTCGTTTCCTCGGGCGCAGCCGCCGCGGCGGCCAAAGACGATTTCGCCAACGATTTGAGCCTCAAGATCGAGGGCGCGGGATATCTCGCGGTTACGACTCCTTCTGGCGAAGTCGCCTATACCCGAAATGCCAGCCTGAAGCGCAACGCAGACGGTCAGATCGTTACCGCCGAGGGCTACACCGTCGCCTCCTCCAGCGATGCGAAACTGTTGCCGGGCGCAGGCAATGGGACCGATACGGGCGGTAAGGAAACGGCCTTCTCTGGTATCACTATTCCTGACTTCGTCGAGACTTTAACTGTCAATGACAAGGGGGAGGTCTACGGTCACTTCGAAGGGGGCAGGCAAGGCCTTCTGCTAGGTCGACTTATCCTGACCAGTTTCTCCGACGAAGACGCCCTTGCCGTGCTTGGAGCCGACACGACAGAGGAAATCAAGGACCAGAACGCCACGCCCGCCGATCATGAGACGGCCTACTTCGTTGTAACCCAAGAGTCGGGCGATCCGATCTCGGGGCGTGCGCTTGAGGACGGGTTCGGCAGTTTCAAGCGGGGTGAGGCAGTCGAGGCGCAGGAGACCTTCGATGCCGCGTCGATCACTGCAGCCTTCCTGACCCGTAGCTTCGAAGTTGCTGTCGGTGAACAGAACGAGGACATGCGTCTGGCGCTCAATATCGACCGGGAGCTCGTCACGCTTGCCGCCGACGACATGTCGGAGGACGCCAAGTGGTTCTCGATCATGGGGTCGGGGCCGATGCGGTCGGTCTTCGATATGGCTTTCGGCCTGCCTGACTCCTTCGCGGCGCTCGATCTCGACCGGCAGCTCGATGTCTACAAGGCTAAGGCCAAGGCGATGTTCGGCGATGCCAGCGTCTCGCAATTCTCGGGCGACGAGATGCGCGACAAGCTCATCAAGATGTACATGATCCGGTCCGAAGCCAGTACCGGTGCCGGGTTCAGTTCAGGGCAGATCGCGCTGAGGCTTCTGGGCGGCTGATTGCGCACTCCAATTTCCGGGGCGGGACCGGTCCCGCTCCGGCTCGGTGGGCGCGCTTAGCCCCGGATCGTGCGAAGCCCCGGTTTGACCGGCGCGGGCTTTGCGGTTTCGAGAATTCCGGCAAGGCGCGCAAAGCTCTCGGCGACGCCGCCAGGAGCGTCTTCGGACAGGAACGCATCAAGCGCGGGCCAGACCGCGATGGCTGCGTCGATTTCCGGGTCGGATCCGGCGGCATAAAGCCCGGCCTGGATCATCATCTCGGCCCGGTCATAGGCGCCGAGCATCCGGCGTGCCCTTGCAATAAGCGCGTTCTCATCGCCGGTCGCCGCTCGCGGCAAACTGCGCGATACTGATCGAAGGAGGTCGATCGCCGGGAACCTCCCGCGCTCGGCGATGCGGCGGTCGAGGACGATGTGCCCGTCCAGAACCCCGCGCAGGATGTCCGCCACGGGTTCTTCCATATCCGACCCCGCGACCAGGACCGAGAACACCGCGGTGATGTCGCCGCTGCCCGCGACCCCGGGACCGGCGCGTTCGGCAAGGGCCATGATCGCCTGGGCGGTGGAGGGCGGATAGCCGCGCAGCGCAGCCGGTTCGTGGGCGGCCAGCGCCAGCTCGCGATGTGCTTCGGCGAAGCGGGTCACCGAGTCGGCCAGAAAGAGAACGTGGTTGCCCTGGTCACGGAAATGCTCGGCGACGGCCATCGCCGCCCAGGCCGCGCGGCGGCGCACCATCGGAGACTGGTCCGAGGTCGCGGCCACGACCACCGCGCGCGCCATGCCGTCCGGCCCCAGGATCTGGCTGACGAATTCGCCGACCTCGCGACCGCGTTCACCCACCAGCGCGATGACGGCCATGTCGGCCTCGACCCCGCGCGCGAATTTGGACAAGAGCGATGACTTGCCCACGCCCGACCCGGCAAAAAGCCCGATCCGCTGCCCGCGCACGATCGGCAGCAGGGTGTCGAATGCGGCAAGCCCCGTGCCGAGGCGCCCGCCAAGCGGACGGCGTTCGGTCGCGGGCGGCGGTGCGGCGCGCAGCGGGCGCGGCGCGGGACCGGGCATCAGCGGCCGACCGTCAAGCGGCTGGCCGAAGGGATCGACGACCCGGCCCAGCCAGGAACTGTGCGGCGCGATTTCGCCCGGTCCCAGCAGGATCGCCCGGTCACCGACCGACAGGCCCTCGGGCGTGCCATCGGGCAACACCGTGACGGTGCCTTCGGCCAGCGCCAGAACCTCGCCGCGCCGCCGGGGGCCGCGGCCATGCCGGATCTCGACCAGATCGCCAAGCCCGGCACTGTCGGAGAGGCCCGCCACCGTGACAGTCCCGCTGCCTGCGGCCACGACTCGCCCGACCGTCCGGACCGGAGTCAGGGCGGAAATGCGGGCGATCAGGGATGAGAACGGGTTCTGTGGCATGAAGATTCTCCCGAGGCGATCATGACTTACGGTTTCTAAAGGAATCAAGCTTAAGCATCGTTTGAGACCGAGGGAGAAACCCCGATGTTCGAGAAGCTTGAAATCTTCCGGATGGCGTCCGGGCTGGCTGAACATGCCGGAACGCGCCAGACCGTCATAGCGCGAAATATCGCGAACTCCGACACGCCCGGCTATCGGGCGCAGGATGTCGCGGATTTTGCCAAGACCTATCGCAGGTCCGACACGGGCGCGCTCATGCGCGCCACGCGCCCCGGCCATCTGGCCGGGAGCGAGACCGCCTATGCCACCCAGCGCGCCGATGCTTCCGATCCGGAAGAGCCGAACGGCAACTCCGTCTCGGTCGAGGATCAGATGCTGAAGGCGGTCGAGACAAAGCGTCAGCACGATCTCGCGCTGGCCGTGTACCGAAGCTCGCTCGGGATCCTGAGAACCAGTCTCGGGCGGCAACGATGACCAGAATGGTAGGAGCCTGAGATGAATGATCTTAGCCAGAGTTTCGGCCTTTCGGCCAGCGGGCTGAAAGCCCAGGCGACGCGGCTTCGGCTGGTGTCCGAGAACATCGCCAACGCCGACACGCCCGGCTATCGCCGCAAATTGACAACCTTCGAAACCCAGCTGACCTCGGACGGTCCGACCGGCGAGGTGCAGACCGGCCGGGTGACGCTCGATCAGTCGGATCTGAGCATGATCCATGACCCGTCGCATCCTTTGGCCGATGCCGAGGGCAACTATAGCGGGTCCAACGTGGATCTGGTTGTCGAGATCGCCGACGCGCGCGAGGCGCAGCGCAGTTACGAGGCGAACCTGAAAATGTTCGACCAGGCGCGGCAGATGTCCCGCGGTCTGCTCGACCTGCTGCGCCGATAGGAGAGACGGAGATGGACATGAAATCCAGCGCCGCTGCCCTTGGTTACGCCACGGCGCGCCCGGCCACCCAACCCCAGCATGGCGAAGACAGCGCCGAGAACACCTTCGCATCGGCGGCCCAGGGACTTTCGGACACGATCCGGAACGCCGAACAGACCGCGATGTCGTCGATGACCGGCGGCGCCGATCCGCACGCTCTCGTGCAGGCGCTGGCGCAGACCGAACTGGCGGTCGAGACCGCGGTGACGATCCGCGACAAGGTCGTCGAGGCCTATCAGGAAATCCTGAGGATGCCGGTCTAGTGCCATGAATGAGCTCATCTTCTACGACACCCTGCGTCAGGGCCTCTGGATCTCTGTCGTGATCTCGATGCCGATTCTGACGGCCGCGCTGGTGACCGGCGTGGCGATCGGCCTGTTTCAGGCCCTGACTTCGGTACAGGAGATGACGCTCACCTTCGTACCCAAACTTGCGGCGATCCTGATCGTGTTCTGGGTCTCGATGGCGTTCATGACCGAAACGCTGATCGGGTTCTTCACCGACCGGATCGTCCCCATGATCGCGGGGATCTGACCGATGGACAGCACCGGCTACACCACACTCACCCGGCAATCGGGCCTGATGCGCGAGATGCAGAGCATCGCCAACAACATCGCCAACAGTTCCACGATCGGCTATCGCCGCGAGGGGCTGATCTTCTCGGAATACATCGCCGATGTCGACGGGCCGGGCGGGTCCCTGTCGATGGCCGAGGCCAATGTGCGCGTCACCGATCTGGGACAGGCGCCGCTGACGCAGACCGGAGGCACTTTCGATTTCGCCATCGAGGGCGAAGGGTTCTTCCTGCTCAATACGCCTCAGGGGCAGCGCTTGACGCGCGCCGGAAGTTTCACGCCCGATGCGGCCGGCAACCTGGTGTCGCCCGACGGGCACCAGCTGCTCGATGCCGGCGGCACCCCGGTCTTCGCGCCGCCGGATGCGACCTCGTTCGCGGTTGCCGCCGATGGAACGGTCAGTGCAGACGGCACCCCCCTGACCCAGATCGGCATCTATCTTCCCGCCGATCCGAACGCGATGACCCATGTCGCCGGGACGCTTTTCGATCCGGGCGGGGCGCCGCAGCCGGTGGAAGATACCAGCATCCTGCAGGGCTATGTCGAACAATCGAACGTTCAGCCGGTGACCGAGATTACCCGGATGATCGAGGTCCAGCACGCCTATGAGCTTGGCCAGAAATTCCTTGACCGCGAGGATGAGCGCGTCCGCGACATCATCCGGACCCTCGGGTCCAGCAGCTGATTCAGAAAGGACGAATCCCATGCGCGCCCTCCAGATCGCCGCCACCGGCATGTCGGCCCAGCAGATGCGGGTCGAGGTCATCTCGAACAACCTCGCGAACATGAGCACGACGGGGTACAACGCCCGCCGCGCCGATTTCGCCGATCTTCACTACCAGCAGGCTACCCGTCCCGGGACCATCAATGCCAACGACGGTACGGTCTTGCCGACCGGCGTGCAGCTGGGTCTGGGCGTGCGTCCGGCGTCGGTGTCGGTGGTTCTGTCGCAGGGGTCGCTGTCGCAGACCAATGGCGATCTCGATCTGGCTGTCGACGGCCGCGGCTATCTTGAGGTGACGCTGCCATCCGGCCAGTCCGCCTATACCCGGGACGGTGCGCTCAAGCGCACCGGCGATGGGCTGATCGTCACCTCGGACGGCTACACGGTGGTTCCGGGCATCACCATTCCTGACGATGCCCGCAGTCTCTCGATCAACTCCGAGGGCGAGGTCTACGCCTATTTCGACGGCGAGGTTGCGGCGCAGCTTCTGGGCCAGTTCAACCTGAGCATGTTCTCCAACGACAAAGGACTCGAGGCCATCGGGTCGAACCTTTTCGTTGAGACCGAGGCCTCGGGCGCGCCCATCGCGGGTACTCCCGGCGTCGACGGCTTCGGCACCCTGCGTCAGGGCTATCTCGAGGACAGCTCGGTCGATGCGGTGCGCGAGATCACCGAACTGATCGAGGCGCAGCGCGGCTACGAACTGAACGCCAAGGTCATCACTGCCGCCGACCAGATGATGAGCGCAACGACACAGGTGCGCTGATGCGAACGCTTGCCCTCCTTGCTGCCCTGGCCGCCGGGTTACCGGTGCCCGCAGGTGCCGACATCCTGGTTGCGACCCGGTCGGTGCGGGGGCAGACGATCCTCGGTCCGGACGATGTCGCCGTCATCGAAGGCGATGTCGCGGGGACGCTGATCGCACCCGAAGAGGCCATCGGTCAGGAAGCGCGCGTCAATCTTTATGCGGGACGCCCGATCCGCGTCACCGATGTCGGTCCGCCGGCGATCATCGAGCGCAACCAGATCGTGACCCTGCGCTTCCGAAGCGGGGGACTTGTCATCGCCGCCGACGCCCGGGCGCTCGACCGCGCCGGGGTGGGCGATGCGCTGCGGGTGATGAACCTCGCCTCGCGCAATACCGTCACCGGATTTGTCGCGCCCGACGGCAGTGTGGTCGTCGGCGCCAGCATGAAACCCTGAGGAGCCTTTCCGTCCATGAGACCCCTTGTCATTGCCTTTTGCGCTACGGCGCTGCTTGTTCCGGCCGCGTGCGACCGGCTGAAGGAGGTGGGGCGTCCCCCGTCCTTCAAGCCGGTCGAGGGCTCCAACGCCTATTATGCGATGACCGATGGCGAGACGCTGCCGATGCAGGTCGAGCGGCGCAGCCCGCTGGAGAGCTCGTCGCTCTGGTCCCATGGCCGTCAGTCGCTTTTGGGCGATCACCGGGCCGGGCGGCGCGGCGACATCCTGACCGTGGTGATCGAGATCGACGAAAAGGCCGAAATCTCGAACAGCACCTCGCGCAGCCGCAGCGGTGCAACCTCGATGGGCATCCCGCAGATGCTGGGCATTCCGCAGCGGATCAACAAGGCGCTGCCTGATGGGGTGACCATGGACAACGCCGTCGAGGCGGATTCCAGTTCAAGCCACAGCGGGGACGGGTCGGTCAAGCGCAAGGAAAAGCTGACGCTCAGGATCGCGGCCACCGTCACCGACGTACTGAACAACGGCGTCATGAAGATCGAGGGCTCGCAGGAGGTCCGCGTCAACTACGAGATGCGCGAGCTTCTGGTCAGCGGCTATGTCCGCCCAGAGGACATCTCGCGCCAGAACGAGATCACCTATGACAAGATTGCGGCGGCCCGGATCTCTTATGGTGGCCGTGGTCAGATCATGGACGTGCAACAGCCCCGTATCGGCCATCAGATTGCCGATATTGTGCTGCCATTCTGAGACCTGAAATGGGCAAGCTTTTACCAGTCATCATCGCGGTCGTCGGTCTCGCAGTCGGAGGCGGGGCAGGATTCCTGTTGAAACCTGCGCCCCCCCCTCCGGCTGAAACCGATCACGCTGCGGCCGAGGGGGCTTCGGAGGACGGCGCGCATGCGTCGGCCGCCGAAGCTCATGGCGACGCCGCATCCTCGACCGCCGGACATGGCGCGTCGGGCGACGACGGGGCGGCAGGACCCGAATATGCCAAGCTGAACAACCAATTCGTCGTTCCGGTCATCCGGTCGGGTAAGGTGGCGGCTCTGGTCGTGATGTCGATCAGCCTCGAAGTTCCTTCGGGAAGCAGCGAGTTCGTCTTCGAGCGAGAACCCCGGCTGCGCGATGCCTTTCTTCAGGTTCTGTTCGATCACGCCAATGCCGGTGGTTTCGACGGCGCCTTTACCGAAAGCGGCAACCTGACACTGCTGCGCCGGGCGCTTCTGGAATCGTCGCAAAGCGTACTTGGCCGCATCGTCTCCGATATCCTGATTACTGATCTGGTTCGCCAGGACGCCTGATCCCGCAGGACGGACGCGCCTCAGCGGCGGCGCGTCCGGTCGAACAGACCGCGCAGCGCCTCGTCGCGCCCGAAGGTCCGCGCCGCCTCTTTCATCAACACCGCTTCCTGCGCCCGCGCCCGGGCCAGCTGGGCGTTCAGTGCGGTCCGGCGTTGCTGATGGCGCAGCATCCGGCTGCCATCCATCACGGCCCGCACGGCGATGTCGTCATCGGCGGCCGCGCGTCGCGCCTCGTCGTCCAGCGTCTCGATGGCAGCCTCGATCCGGCGGCGGTCCTGGGCTGCCACCCGCAGCCGGCCCAGCGCCGCATCCTTCAGGATCGAGCCGATCTGCATCAGGCGTCCGGGCCGGTCGTCGCGCTCTGCCATCACAGCCCCTTCGCCCTGGTCCGCATCTCTTCCGCAAAGCGGATTGCCGCGGCCACGGCCTTGTAATGTTCAGGTTTGATCTCGTCACCTATCTCGACGCTGCCGTAAAGCGCGCGCGCCGTCGGCGGATCGCGCCGCATCGGAACCCCGGCCTCCGCCGCGACCTCGCGAATTCTCGCGGCGATTTCGTCGACGCCTTTGGCGACGCAGACCGGGGCCCCGCGGCTCTTGCGGTCCCATTTCAGCGCGACCGCATAATGGGTCGGGTTGACGATGACGACATCGGCATCGGGCACATCACGCAGCATGCGGTTGGTTGCGATGTCGACCGCACGCTGGCGCCGTTGCTGTTTGATATGGGGGTCGCCTTCGGACTGCTTGAGTTCTTCCTTCAATTCCTCAAGCGACATGCGGTGGCGCCGACGATGCTCGGCGACCTGCCAAAGATAATCGATGGCACCAATTGCGGCGGCGATGGCGACCACCACGGTCAGGAACTCGACCGACATCCGCACGAGTTTGGCCGCGGCCATCGCCGGTGACAGGTACATCGTTCCCAGCATCTCTTCGAGATGCTTGCCGAGATAAAGCGCCAGAAGCACGGTATAAAGCGCCAGCTTGACCGCGCTCTTGGCGAATTCGAAAAGCCCGGATCTGCCAAACTTGTTTTTGGCGGTCTCGATCGGATTGATCCGGGAAAGCTTGGGCATCAACTTGTCCGGCGCGACGACGAAGCTGCGTTGGGCAAGGATGGCCGCGAGCGCCGCGATGGCCGGGATCCCGAGCCAGGGCAAGGCTGCCAGACCGAATCCGGCCATCAGGCCTCCCGTGGGAGCGGTGCCATGCCCCCCAAGCAGCATGGGGGCCAGACGGTCGGCCTGGCTGATCATGCCCGCGCCAAGTTCGCCCATACGGATCAGGCTGGCGCCGCCCAGCGCAAAGGCTGTGATGGCAAAACCGGCATAGACTGCGGCGGTATTGATATCGACCGACCGCGCGATCTCGCCCTTGCGGCGTGCGTCGTCGAGCTTTTTCTGTGTCGGCTCGAACTGCTTGTCGCCGGGATCTTCGTCGCTCATCCACCCGCTCCGAATGGGGCGGCGAAGACCGTCAGCAACCGGTCCTGCCAGAATGTCAGCATCGGCGGCAGGGCCAGCAAAAGAATGACAAGCCCGCCAGCCGTGATGGCCGGGGCACCGACGAAGGCGACCATCAGCTGCGGCATGGCCTTGTTGATGACACCCAGCGCCAGGTTATAGATCAGAGAGGCAATGACGAAGGGCATGGCCAGCGTCGCGGCCAGGGCGAACCCCTTGGCGATGCTGCCGGTGCCCCAATCCGCCAGCGTGGCTGCGTCCGGAAACCGGCCCGCGGGCAGCAGGTCGTAGGACAGGATCATCGCCTCGGCCGCGCGGACGTGAAGCCCCGACATCACCGCAAGGGTCAGCCCTGCCATCAGCATCAGCCGACCCATGGCCGGTTGCGGGTCCATCGACGCGGCGCCTAGGATCTGGGACAGCGAGGTGGCCTGCGCGGCGATTTCGCCCGCCATCTGCAGCGCGAGGATCATCATCCTCAGCACAAGCCCAAGCGCCAGTCCGATCACGGTTTCGGTGGCGAAGGATACCGCCAGCGAGGGCGGCGCCTCGATGAGCCGGGGCGCGACCGCCGGGGCCACCACCGCCGTGAAGGCGAGCGCAAGACCAAGCCGCACCCGGGTGGGAACGGCGCGCTCACCGAAGGCGGGCAGCATGGCCATGATCGCGCCGACCCTTAGGAAAACGAGAAAGGCAGCAATCGCCAGAGGCCGCCAGATCTCGAGCGCCGGGGCCAGTTCCAGGGTCATGCCGCGACCATGCCGACCAGCGCCGGGCGCGAATTGGTGCCGATTTCCTCGAAGGACAGCACCGGTGCCGCGATGCCCTTGGCGGACAGGGCCATCTGCAGAAACCGGCGGCGGCGGCCCGAAGTGGCGATCACCGGGAAGATGCCGTTCTCGCCTGCCTTGGCCAGTTTCTCCGAAACCGCGCTGGCCAGGCGGTTGAAGTCTTCGGGGGGCAGGGCGACGTCGGGCACCCCGGTCTCGCCACCCACCTGATAGGTCGAGAAGCGCGACTCCCATTCCGGCGAAAGCTGCAGAAGCGGCAGGGTTCCATCCTCGCGGCGGTGTTCGGCCACCAGCTGGAAGCCGAGGCGGCGGCGAACATGTTCGCAGATCGATTCGGCGCCGACATGGCTCGGACGGGCTTCGGCGATGGCCTCGAGGATCAGGGGCATGTTGCGGATCGAGACCCGCTCGTCCAGCAGCAGCCTGAGGACCGCCAGCAGCAGGTCCGGCGGAACCTTGTCGGGCACCAGATCGTCGATCATTCTCCGGTTGGCCTGTGCCCGGGTCTGATCGGACAGGTTCTTCAATTCGTCGAATATCTGGCGAAGGGCCTTGTTGGTCAGGAGCCGCGCGAAGTTGTTCTTGATGACTTCCAGCAGATGGGTGGCCAGAACTTCGGAAGCGTTGACGACGGTCACGCCCTGCAGAGCCAGTTCTTCGCGCCGATCCGCGGACACCCAGCGCGCCGGAGCGCCGTAGACCGGCTCCCTCACGTCTTCGCCCCGCGGCAGAAGCGCGACATCGCCCGCCTGCAACGCCAGCACCTGGTCGGGCCGCAGTCGATCCCGGGCCTGCTCAACCCCTTGAATACGCACGACATAAGTGCCCGGCGGCAAGGCCCCGTTGTCGGTCAGGCGCATCTCGGGCAAGATCAACCCGTAGCTCTCGGCCACATGCCGCCGCATTGAAACGATCCGCGCCTCAATTCCGGTCGACGGATCGAGCACCATGCCGACCAGATCGGGGGCGAATTCCAGGTGAATATCGTCAAGGTCGAGCAAGTCGCCCATGCGGCTTGCGGGTTCGATCTTTTCGGTGACCTCGGGTTTGGCGGCTTTCGCCGCCTCGCGCTGGATCGCGCGCCAGCGGGTGAAGGACGCGACGCCCAGCACGAGGCTGCCGACGATGAAGGGCACGAAGGGCAGCCCGGGGACCAGCGCGAAAAGGCCCAGCAGCACCGAGACCGTGCCGAGCGCGGCCGGATGCTTGCCGAGCTGGTTGAAGACCGCGAAATCGGCCGTGCCGGTGGTCCCCCCTCGCGACAGGAGAAGGGCCGCCGCGATCGAGATAATCACCGCCGGGATCTGGCTGACGAGGCCGTCGCCGACGGTGAGGATGGCATAGGTCTCGAAAGCGCGACCAATCGGCATGCCGTGCATGATCACGCCGATCGCAAGCCCCATCAACATGTTGAGGAGGGTAATCAGGAGGCCGGCCACCGCATCGCCCTTGACGAATTTCGAGGCCCCGTCGAGCGAACCGAAGAAGGTGGTCTCGGCCTGTTCACGTTCGCGCCGCGCCTTCGCTTCGGCATGGTCGATGGCGCCTGCAGCCATGTCGCTGTCGATGGCAAGCTGTTTGCCAGGCATTCCGTCAAGCGCGAAGCGGGCGCCGACCTCGGCCATCCGACCCGCGCCCTTGGTGATGACGATGAAGTTCACGATCATCAGCACCCCGAACACCACGAGCCCGAGGAATACGTTGCCGCCCATGACGAACATCGCGAACCCCTCGATCACGTCGCCCGCCGCGCCGGTGCCGGTATGGCCCTGGCCGATGATGAGCTTGGTCGAGGACACGTTCAGCGACAGACGCAGCATCAGCGATGCCAGCAGGATGGTGGGGAAGGACGAGAAATCGAGCGGGCGCTCGATGAAAAGCGTGACCGTGAAAATCAGGATCGCGATCGAGAACGAGGCGGCAAGGCCTATGTCGAGCACCCAGGCAGGCATCGGAAGGACCATCATGACAATGATCGCCATGAGGGCGAGGGCCATCAGGATGGTCGGGCGGAAGATCTCGGAGATCGAAAAACCGGGCATGCGTCAGATCCTTTTCGACCGGAGGTGCGGCAGGCTGCCGGGTCTATGCGTCATGGCCACGGAGCGACACCGATCTGCTTGCGGCAAGACGACGGGCCGTGAGTTTCCAAAACGCGAGACGGCTCGGCGCGGTCTTGCGCCGATGCCCGGCCCGTTGGCGGGGGGCTCCGTCATCGGGGGGGCGGAAAGACATCTGCCGAGTTGCTCTGGCGTCGGGCCCGAGTGTCGATCCGGGGCTAGGTCGGACCGGTCGGACAACACAGGCCGACCGGTGCGGATGGCGTGCCCGCAACGGTCGGGGGTCGGTCAGTGTTTCACGGCCATCCGGCGCGTGCAGGGAGGGAACATGTGCCATTCTGGCCAACTCAATTCGTTCTAACTTTTAGTCAGCCTATGGGGTAGGAATTGACAAAGGCTGAATGGCGGCGGAACGGATCCGGTCAGTTCTGAGTGGCCGGGCGGTTCAGAATAGCCTGCAGCCGGTCGCGCATCGTCTCGCTTGCGCCAAGTGCGTCTCGGGCGACCGCGAGGCTCGGTTCGTCCGAGATCGGCGCAGGTTCCTGTTCACGCCGGGTCTGGACGAAGGCTCGCTCTTCCGGTGCCCCCAGGGTTTCGACGCCGTTCCAGTCGCGCGCGCGCCAGGCCATTGCCGATTGCGCCTCGGAATCGCCTGCGGCGCCAAGATAGTCGGCTGCAGACTGAAGATTGCCCTGCTGCTTGGCGATCTGGGCGCGCAGTTCGTCGGCTTCCGCCGTTTCGATGCCCGCAAGGTACTGTTGGGCTTCTCCTGCGCGTGCCTGCGCGAGGGCAAGGCGAGCGCGGACCAGGCGTTCGCGCGTGGTTCCTCTGGGTTTCACGGGCTGAAGAACCGCAGACGCGCGATCCGGGAAACCCATTTTTGTCAGCCGGTCCGCGACGGCCAGACGGGCCTCGGAATCGGCGGAGAGCTTGGGAAGCGTCATCGCGCCGGCATAGACCTCACGCATGAACGCTTCGTCCGAACCTCGTTGGGCCAGTTCTTCGAGCAGTTCGGAAGACAGTTCGGTTTGAGCTTCGAGACCGTGATGGGCCAACATGGCGAAAGCGGTTTCAAAATCCCCCCGCGCACCATGTCCGCGGATCGCGAGCGTCAACAGTCGGGTGCCGCTTGCTGTGCCGCGGCGCTCGAAGGCAAGCGATTCGGCGAGGTTCAACGAGTCGACCGACGGAACCCGGCCCCGGCCAAGTCCGGTTTCGATCTGGAGTGCGAGAGCGTCCGCCGTGCCCTGTCCGCCCGAGGAAACCACTTCCTCGATCTTCCGGTCGGCCTTGTCATCGGCGCCTCGGGCAAGTTCGATCTGCGCCTCGACGATGGTAAGATCTTCTGTGCGCCCCCTTTCACCGGTCCGGGCAACGGCGTTCCGGATTTGCAGGGCGGTCGCCTGATCGCCTGCAGCCAGAAACCGTTCGGCCAGCGTCGGACCGAGATGGCGACGAATATGGATCGGAAGCTCGGAGAAGCTTTCCAGCAAGGCGGTGCGATCGAGATCCGACAGATCGCCCAGTACGGGCCTTGCCAGCGCCGCCCAGAGCGCTGCACGAGTTGGGCAGGACATCTGCCCGTCGAACAATTCGGGGTTATCCGCCTGGCCGTTATCTACAATTGCAGCCAGTTCGCGCAGCAAGGGGACGTCGGGCGTGTCGGTCCCGGCCACGTTCAGAACCGCGCGGGCTTCTGCTCCGAACCCGAAGGCGATATAGGCTTGGGCAAGGCCAACGGCACCCGCCGGATCTGTTGCATCCCGCATGTCAAGAAGCGCCGCGCGCTTTTCGGCGAAGACCTCGCCCGGCGTACGATCCCCGCCCCATCCATTCAGATCGAACTTGCTGTCGGACAGACACCGCGTGCCGTCGGCTGCGATAGGGCCATCGCCCGAGGGAAAGTCCAGCCCGAGATCCATGCTGGTTTCGACCCGCATGTTGCGCCAATCGGAGGGCGTATGATGCTCGGTCTCGGGCGTTTCCGCCTGTCCATGCTCGGCGGTGCCGTGATCGGGGGTGGTCGTATCGCCATGGGGCTCATTGGACGCGGGCGACGCCTCCACCGAGGGGATGTCGACCGCGGGTTCAAGAAGCCCCTGTGCCGTGGCCCGCCCGATCTGTTTCATCAGTTCCGACTGCATCATCGCGACGCGTGGATCTGTTTCGGCGGGGGGGATTTCCGGCTCGAGCATCTGCTCGACCATCGCAGCCGGAGGCTTCATGCCGGTTGCGGACGCAAGCGGCGACCTGAGATCCAGATCGATCGGCAGTCGTATTGCGGCACTTTCGGTGCGTTGGACCGGTGGCGGCGCGGGCTCGGCGATTGTCGCCGGGTCGCCTTGAGGCGCGGTGAGGGAGGGCGCCGGGGGGGCCGGGAGGACGGTCGGCTGGGGTGGCTCGGGCGCTTGGGGCGGCGGAGAGGTCGGCTCGGAGACGGGAGGCAGAAGTGCTGCCTCGAACGGAGAGCCGTTCGGAGCGGGGCCGGACCGAAAATCGAGCACGAGGACGCCTGGGCGCAGTTCGAAGGCCTCGACGTGGGCATCGGTGCCCACGCGGAGTGAGACGAGGCCGGGCGCGACCAGTGCGGCGTCGGCCAGACGGCGGCGCGGCATCCGGTCGAAGACGCCCCCAAGATCGAAGCGCAGATCGGGGTTATCGAATTTCAGCAGATAGCCGTCCGGCCCGCGTCCAAGCACCCAAGCCTGGGCCGCATCGGTTTCGAACACGAGACGCGAATAGTCGGGATGCTCGCCGGACCGGATCTCGACCTCTTGGGCAAAGGCCTTCGACCCTGCAAGCAGGGCCAGGGCCAGAACGACGTGCCGGGCCTTCATGCCGCCTCCTGTTTCGAGGCTTTGAGGGCCTCTTCCAGTTCCGAGAAGCTGGGGCGGCTGCCGCCGGGGGTGTTCTGTCTGCCAACCTCGATGCAGATCGCCGGCGGGTGATTGTGCAGGTTGGCGACAAGAACCTCACGGATCAGCAGATAGAAATGCGCGTCTTCCTCGACCACAGCCTTCAGCTTGGACGCGAAGGGTCCCATGAAACCGTAGGCGAGGAACACGCCCAGAAACGTTCCGACCAGTGCGCCGCCGATCATCTTGCCAAGCACTTCCGGCGGCTGGTCGATCGAGCCCATGGTCTTGATCACGCCCAGCACGGCGGCGACGATGCCGAGAGCGGGCAGGGCGTCGGCAACGGACTGCAGGGCATGGCTTGAGTGCATCGAGTGGTGCAGATGGGCCTCAAGGCGTTTTTCAAGGACTTCCTCCACCTGATGGGGATCGTCGTAGTTCATCCCCGCGGCACGGAGCGTATCGCAGATCAGATCGACGGCCTCGTGGTCGGCCACGATCTTGGGATAGCGCCCGAAGATCGCCGAGTCGGCAGGCGCCTCGATATGGGTTTCCAGTTCCAGCGGGTTCTGACGGGCGACGCGAATCAGCTCGAACAACAGGCACAGCAGATCGCGGTAGTCGTCGGGCTTCCAGTGGGGGCCCTTGAACACCTTGCCGATATCCTTGATCGTGTGCTTGATGGCGGCCATGTCGTTGCTGATCACGAAAGCACCTGCTGCGGCGCCGCCGATCATCGCGAATTCGAAGGGCAGCGAATGCAAGATGATACCCATCTTGCCGCCTGCCATTACGTAGCCGCCGAACACCATCACGAAGATGAGAATGATCCCGACGATACCAATCATGGATGGTGCTCCGCTACTCTGACCTTGTTGGGGACAGTCTCAGACCCGAGTTAACAAGGTGTGGTTACTCTTTGGGGGCGCGGGCATTCCGTCCCGCCAGGATCACACTGATCGAATAGGCGACGTTCGGATCGAGGCCGGACATCACCGCGGCAGCAAGATCGGGGCGCATGCGCCCGAGGAATCCTGCCGCGAATTCCGGGTCCATCTGCGCGAAAAGCGCCGATGCCTCCTCGGGCTTCATGCTTTCGTAGACGGCGGTCAGGCGCGCGACGTCGTTCTCGGCCGCCTGATCGGCCAGCGCGAGGGTCGATTTCAACGAGTCCTCGGCGGCCTGAAGCGATGCCATCTGCCTTGATATCTCTTCGCCTGCGATATCCAGCGTTGCGGCCCGGTCGTCGAGCTCGGCTTCGCGCGCGTCCAGTTCGGCCGCGCGGGTCTTAAGAGCGTTCAGCAGATCCGCAATGTCCGCGGGGGGTGGGCAAGGGTCGGCTGCGGACGCATGGTCTGCGGTCCCGCCCTGGCCGGAGGCAGCGGCATCTTCCGCCATGCCCCGCAATTCCTGCGCCAGGGCCTGCGCGGTGCCGTCGCCGAAGCGGATCAGACCGGAGGCCAGAAACAGTCCGGCGACAACCGGCAGAACGGCGCCACTGGCCCGTTTCGATCGCGAGGACTTCGTCATTCAGCGGCCTCCCGTACGTTGCGGCGGAACAGGACCGTGGGTTCGGTGTCGCCGGTCTCGGACGAAGCCGGTGCGGCGGGGGTCGGTGCGGCCGTCTGGGGAGCGGCCGGGCTCGGCGCTTCTGCGGCGGGCGCGGGCCGCGAGGCTTTTCGGGCGGTGTCGGGGACGGCGTCTTCGGGCAGGTCATGCATTGCCGCCACAAGAAGTTCGAGCCTTCGCGCGACATCTTCGGCACGGCCGGTCAGGCCTTCGAGACTGTCGGTCGAACTTTTCGCCGAGAACTGGGCACCCTTGAGCACCTTGGTCATGTCGTCGACCTGTGCCGACAGGACGGCAATCGCACCGCCCATGCCCTTTTCGAGGTCATTGAAACGCCGCAGTCGTCTCGCCAGGACATAGCAATAGAGTGTCGCTCCGAGTGCCCCGGCAATGAGCAGGATGTCCGAGATCAGCGCCATGGGATTCTCCTCAGTTCAGCACGAATTCGGTGATAAGCAGATCGCGCACCCGGTCGTCGCCGGTGACGAGCTGCACCCGCCGCAGCATTTGCGCGCGGAGGGTAATGAGCGTGGTCGGGTCTTCGAGTTCGGCCATGTCGACCGCCCGCAGGTAGCTGTTCAGCACGTCGAGGACGCGCGGCATCAGCAATGTCACTTCCTGCTGATAGGCGGGCCCGACTTCCAGCTGGGCTTCGAAGCGCAGGTGACGGCTCTGGGCGTCGGGCCCGAGCGAGATGATCATCTGTTCGATCGGAACGAACGCCACGTCGAGCGGTGCCGATTCGGCCCCATGGGCGCCCTCTTTTCCGCCACCGCCATGTCCCGCATCGGCCCCGGTATCGCCCCCGAGAATCATGCCCGAATACAACGCAAAGAAAGCCCCGCCCCCCAGGATGAGGGCAAGCGCGACCCCGATTATAAGGGGCTTCTTCGAAGATTTTGCGGGTTCTTCCGCTTCGGCCATATCGGTCGCAGCCATGTCCTGGGCTCCTTCTGTGTCCCGCCATCTATAGCCGGATGAGGGCTAACCGATTGTTAAGCCGGGCCTGCGAAGGATGTGCGGCAGAAACGGGGCAGAAGCCCCCCCCGGAATGGGAGAACTCAGTTGCAGCAGCTGTTGTCCGTTTGGACCGGGCTGAGCCCACGCAGAAGGCTGGTCGTGGTCATCGCCACCGTCGCCATGTTCGCGGCCGTACTGGCGCTGTCGCGCGTCGCCACATCGCCGCGTATGGCCTTGCTTTATTCCGGGCTCGACACCTCGGCCGCAGGGGACGTGATCCGCGCGCTCGACCAGACGGGGGTCGCCTACGAGGTGCGGGGGCCGGCCATCTATGTGGACAGCAGCCAGCGCGACTCGCTGCGGATGACACTGGCCAGCGACGGGCTGCCGGCCAACGGATCGGCAGGCTATGAACTGCTTGACGGACTGTCGGGCTTCGGCACGACCTCGCAGATGTTCGATGCCGCATACTGGCGCGCCAAGGAAGGCGAACTCGCGCGCACTATCGCCGGCAATTCCCAGTTCCGGACGGCGCGCGTGCATATCGCCACGCCCAGCGCGCGCCCCTTCGCCCGCGACGTGCAGCCCTCGGCGGCGATCACCGTGACCCCGGCCGGCGGGTCGATTTCCGCAGCCCAGGCGAAGGCGATCCGCTATCTCGTGGCCTCCAGCGTTTCGGGGATGAGGCCCGAGGATGTGTCGGTGATCGACGGGACTACCGGAACCGTTGTCGCCGACGAATCGAGTATCGCCGCTGCGGGCGACGACCGTGCCGAGATCCTCAAGGGGCGGCTCGAGCGTCTGCTTTCCGCGCGGCTCGGACCGGGGCGGTCCATCGTCGAGGTCAGTGTCGATACCGAAACCCAGCGCGAGTCGATCCGCGAACGGATCATCGATCCCGAGGGCCGTGTCGCGATCAGCCAGAACACCCAGGAGCGGCAATCCACCTCCAGCGACACCAATGGCGGCTCAGTCACCGTGGCCAGCAATCTGCCGAACGGGGACGGATCCACGGACCGGTCGTCTCAGCACAAGGAAACCGAGACCCAGGAAGTGGTCAATTACGAGGTCTCCGAAACCGAACGCGAGATCCTGCGTGCGCCGGGCGCGATCCGGCGCCTGAGCATCGCCGTTCTGGTCGAGGGCGTGACTTCGACCGCTGCGGACGGCACCGAGACCTGGCAGCCGCTGCCCGATGCCGATCTCGAGTCGCTGCGCGAACTGATCGCCTCGGCGGCCGGGTTCGACGAACAGCGCGGTGACGCGCTGACCATCAAGTCGATGCCCTTCCAGCCGCTCGCGGAAGACGGCACCGGTCCGCAAAGCAGCCTCTTTGGCGAGTTCACGCTCGATCCGCTGACGCTGATCCAGCTGGCCGTGCTGTCCGTGGTCGCGTTGATCCTTGGCCTCTTTGTCGTCCGTCCTATCCTGGCCAGCAATGGCAGGGCCGGGGTTGCCGGACTGCCCGCGCCGGTCGGTGGCGCCGACCAGACCTGGCTCAATGGCGAGATCGATCCGGCCGACGGTCCGCAGGACGATCTTGGCGGGCTGCCGGGAGATCTCGGGCTGCCTGCGATGACGATGGCCTCGATCGATCCGTCGGACTTCTCGGACGAGCCTCTGGGCATGGACGGCTTCGGTGGCGGGGGCGGCAGCCCCGTCGACCGTCTGCGCGATCTGATCGAAAGCCGCCGTGACGAGTCCATTGCGATCCTGCGCGGCTGGATGGAAGAGCGGCAGGAGAAAGCGTGATGTCCCGGTTGCTGCTGGAGGATTTCTCCAACCACGGCGCCAGGCCCCGGGCCGGGCGCGAGCCCGATCCGGCGCCGGTCGAGGACACCCAGCAGGTCCGGCTCGACGCCTACGAAGAGGGCTATCGGGCGGGCTGGGACGATGCCACCGCCGCCGAGGCCGAGTCGCGCGCACGGATCGGTGCCGATTTCGAGAAGACGCTGCAGGAGCTCTCCTTCAGCTATCACGAGGCGCGCACCCATGTGATGGAGGCGCTCGAGCCGCTTCTGTCCGCGATGGTCGACCGTGTCCTGCCCGATCTCGCGCGACAGGGATTTGCCCGCAAGGTCGTCGAGATTGCACTCGAACTGGCCGAGGCCGAGGCCAACACGCCGCTTCAACTTCGGGTCTGTCCGGAAAATCGCGACGCGCTCGAAGAGCTTGCGGGGGCCGATCCCGGCCTGCCGCTTCAGATCGTCGACGATGCGACCCTCGGGCCCGGACAGGCGCTGCTGCGCGGCGGGGCGGGCGAACGCGAAATCGACATTGACGGCATGCTGGCGGCGATCCGCAGCGCGCTGAACGACTTCATGACCACCGAAGAGGAGGCACGCCGCCATGGCTGACATATCTTCCGAAGCGCCGGGCGAAGGCCTCGGTGCCAAGTTTCTCGATCAGGTTCCGATCGAGATCACCGTCTCGGTCGGCAAGGCCCGTCCGCTGCTGCGCGATCTGTTGCAGATCGACCGCGGCGGAGTGCTGCCGCTCGACCGCCGGATTGACGATCCGGTCGAGCTTTATATCGGCGACCGGCTGATTGCCCGCGGAGAGTTGCAGGAAGTCGAAGGCGCCCAGGCGGGGCAGATCGCCGTGCGCCTGACGGAAATCATCGACACCGTCTCGGGGGCCTGACCGACATGCTCAAGCGCCTGCTGCCGGCCGCTCTTATCCTGCTTTCCCTGGCCGTGCCGGCCCAGGCGCAGGAAATCTCGATCTCGCTCGGCGAGGGCGGGTCGCTGGCCGGGCGCGGGGTCCAGATGATTCTGCTGGTGACCGTGCTCAGTCTGGCGCCCGGTCTGGCCATCATGCTCACCTGCTTTCCGTTCATAGTCACGGTCCTGTCGCTGTTGCGCCAGGCCATCGGATTGCAGCAATCGCCGCCCAACATGCTGATCGTCAGCCTGGCGATGTTCCTGACCTATTTCGTGATGGAGCCGACTTTCACCCAGGCCTGGCAGGCGGGTGTGGTGCCGATGATGAACGAGACCTTGCCAATTGACGATGCGATCCCGCGTATCCTTGATCCGTTCCGAACCTTCATGGCCGGCCGCGCCGATGTCGACACCTACGAGCGGCTTCTGTCGCTTCGGCCGCAGGCCGATCCCACTGCGGCGATCGCGGATGCGCCCCTGTCGCTTCTTGTGCCCTCCTTCATGCTCAGCGAGATCCAAAGGGCGTTCGAGATCGGGTTCCTGGTATTTCTTCCATTCCTGATCATCGACCTCGTGGTGGCCGCAATCCTGATGTCGATGGGGATGATGATGGTACCGCCTGCGGTTGTGGCAATGCCGTTCAAGCTGGCCTTCTTCGTTGTGGCCGATGGCTGGAGCCTGATTTCAGAGGCCCTGGTGCGCGGGTATTTCCCGGGCGGCTGAGCCGGGCGTCTTCCCTCCTCCAGACGTTTCATCTCTGCTTCGGCCCGCTTCCTCGCAAGCGGGCCGTTCGGCTTTGTCGCAACTCCAAGTTTGCCCGCCATCCCTTGACCCTACGTGAAAATGCCGACCCTTCGTGTCTGGCCGGGCTTCGAATCAGTCCCGAGCTCGTTCCCGTTGTGCCATCGGCTGGGCGATCAAATGAGACCCGACGTTCACCTGCGGCCCGGAGGCGTTCTCGGGCTTGGCCGCCGACTCCGCGACGTACCGGCCGGTTAGGCGCTCCATAACAATGACTTGAAGACGACCCGGGCGCTGCGGGGCCAGTCTGTCCGACCGATTTGAGAACGCCATAGCAAGATGTGTCGACATGTCGCGATTAAGCTGCCGTTGGGTCTTTTCGCGTATTTCTTAAGCGACCGGGACGGTCCCGGCCGCGTCCGAAGCGAAAGGAATACCATGATCCGCACAGCCTTCACTTTCCCGCTCCTTGCCGGCCTGCTGTTCGCGGCCCCCGCCCCTGCGTCCGATGGCGATGCCGCGATGGCGGCCTTTCTCGAAAGCGCGATCCGGCCCTGGGCCGCAGCGCCGATCGTGATTGAGGCGGTCGAGGCTCAGAATGCCATCACCGGCGGCTATTCGCAGGAAAAGATCGACGAACTCGACGCGGCCTGGCGGGCGCAACTCGACAGTGGCTCTTCGGACCTGATCTCGTCGGTTACCGGAAATGCAGCGGCCGAGTTCCTGCGCGGCCAGGTGGATGCCTCGAACGGCAAGGTGACGGAAGTGATCGTGATGGATGCGCGCGGACTCAACGTTGCGACATCGGGCGTGACCTCGGATTACTGGCAGGGTGACGAGGACAAGTATTCCATGACCTATTCGGTGGGGCCCGATGCCGTCCATTTCGGCGAGATCGAACTTGATGAGTCCACCCAGCGCTATCAGGCGCAGGTCTCCTTCACCCTTGTCGACCCGGACAGCGGGGCGCCGATCGGCGCGATGACCGTCGCCGTCGACGGCGCGGCTCTGTTCTGATCGAACCGGAAAAAGGAGTGGCGCCCATGCCGAACGGAGTTTCTGCCGCCCCGGCGTCCCTTCCAGGGCGCTCGATTCTGATCCGAATCTCCGGATTGATCGCGGCGACGACATGTGTCGTTGCGATCCTCCTGGCTACGTTCGCCACGCGAAGTGCGCTGGATATCGTAGGCGATGCGCTTGGCGAAGAGCTGCAATCGGTGCTTGTCGGCAGCGCAGCAAATCTTGGCCCGCATTTGCGTTTCAAGAACAGTGCAGCCATCGAAGAGGACCTGAACGGTCAGCTTCAGCGCGCTGGCGATAAAGCGGTGTCGGTCGCTGTCTGGAACGCCGACGCCGAAAGCATCGCCCGGGTCGGCACGGGGGATCCTGGAGCCGCTGCCGAGTTGCAGGAAATGGCTCTTCAGGCGATCTCCTCTGGGGAAACTGTCTTCCAAAGAGGAACGCTCGCCCAGGTCGTTCCGGTCAAGTTTGGGCCTAATCAGGCAATTGTCGGAGCGGTAGGAGCCGTCTGGACTGCGCAAGGTGCGGTGACGGCCGTTTTTCGGAATGCTGTGCCAGGCATGATCGTGACGATGGTGCTGTTTGTGGGGTTGCTTTTTGCGGCCGCAGTGTTGTTGCGCCGTATGCTGGGCCGTCCCCTAAGTGCACTCTGTGCGTCGATGGGGAGCTTGGCGCGCGGCGATTTCGACAATTCAATTCCCATGACGGACCGTGCTGACGAGCTTGGCGAACTTGCCCGCAGCCTCGAAAGCCTGCGTGGCGACCTCAGTCAGATGAGAGCCGCCGAGATGCGGCGCGAGGCGGCGCGGACGGACCAGGCGCAGGCAGTCGAAGGCCTTGCCAGCGCGCTTCAGGCGCTTTCTGGCGGCGATCTGACGAGTCGGATCGATGAACGGTTCGCGGAGGATTACGAG